>JBKDYO010000227.1:0-27457 GCA_046305855.1 Paracoccaceae bacterium | reverse complement strand
TTCGGGGACTTCTCGGACGAAGAGGGGTTCAAGGCGCAGGCACGTCGGTCGGCAACGCTTGGGATGGTCGGGAAATGGGCGATCCACCCAAAGCAGGTGGCGCTGGCCAATGAGGTGTTCACTCCGTCCGAGCAGGCGGTGACCGAGGCACGCGAGATTCTTGCGGCGATGGAGGCGGCGAAGGCCGCAGGCCAGGGGGCGGCGGTCTACAAGGGGCGGCTGGTGGACATCGCATCCATGCGGCAGGCCGAAGTGATCGTACGGCAGGCTGAGCTGATCGGCGGTTAGACCAAAGGCAAAGGCGGGTAGAGACTGACCCTACTTTCGGGTCAGCGCCACGATGCCGGACCCCACAACCAGCGCCGCGCCCACCCATGTGGCCAAGTCGGGGTGTTCGCCGAACAGCGCCATTGCCAGCGCCATTGCGAAGACCAGCCGGGTATAGCGGAAGGGCGTGACGGCAGAGACCTCTCCGGTCCGCATGGCATAGGTCAGGGCGTGGTAGCCCACGACGCCGAAGACGGTGCCACCAGCAAGGTGCAGCAGGCCGTTGCCAGTCGGGACCTTGGCGCCCCCGCTGACCACCAAGAGGATCGCCCCGGCGGTCGCCAGCATGGCAAAGCCAAGCGCGCCCAGCTGGCGGTTCGACAGGCCCTTAGGGGCCGCTCGGGTGGCAAGGTCGCGACCCGCAAAGCCAAGAAGCCCGACGACCGCAAGAAGCGACAGGGTGGAGAAATCCGACCCGGGCCGCAGGATGACAAGGACACCAGCGAACCCGACCAGCACAGCAAGCCAGCGTTGCAGGCTGACCTTTTCCCCAAAGACCAGTGCGGCTCCCGCGACAACCACAAGCGGGGTGGCCTGCAGGATGGCCGAGGTGGTGGACAGCGCAGTAAGCGTGATGGCAAGGCCGTAGAAGAGACGGCCCGTGACCTCAAACCCGCAGCGGATCAGCATCGGGCGCGATAGGAAAGCGGGCGGCAGCAGCGCCTCGCCCTGACGGGCGGCCATGGCGGCAAAGGTCAGCATTCCGACAAGGCCGATGGTCAGCAGGACCTGACCCAGCGGAAGGCCCCTGGAAGCCGCCTTGACGAAAACATCCTCGACCGCGAAGCCCGCCATGGATGCCGTCATGAAAAGCGCGCCGCGCTGGTTCTCGGTCACCGGGCACCCCAGGTGTCAGAAAGGCGATAGCCCTGCGGCCAGGGATCGGCGGGGTCGAGCATATGCTGATGCGTCCCGGTGATCCAGGCGCGGCCCGAGATTTCGGGCAGGATCGCGGGGAGGTCGCCAACGCGGGACGTGCCGACAATGCGGCCCTCGAACTGGCTGCCGATCAGCGACCGGGCGCGCAGGACCTCACCCGGGCCGATCTGACCCTTTGCCGCAAGGATCGCGAGGCGGGCCGAGACTGCCGTGCCGGTGGGCGAGCGGTCAATCTTGCCGGGACGGATCGAGACGGCATGCGTCGTCTCCCACCCATCCGCAACGCGCGTCATGGGACCTGCGAAAAGGCAGAAGGAGAAGTGCCGCCAGTCGGGGTTCTCCGGATGGTGGAAGCCCAGTTGTTGATCGGCAGCCGTGGTGATCTGGACGCCGAGCTTTGCCATGGCATGGGCTTCGTCGGTCGTGTGAGAGAAGCCGAGCGACGCCGCATCCACCACAACGAAACTGTCGCCGCCAAAGGCTGTATCGACGGTCAGGCGTCCAACGCCCGGGACATCCAGCGGCACGGCAAGGCGGTCGGCGAAGGAGGGGAGGTTCCGGAAATGGATACGCTCGGCCTTGCCATCTTTGCAGTCGGCGCGCACGGCCACCAGCCCGCCGGGGGCTTCCAGCATAAGCTCGGTGACAGGTTCAGTCATCGGGAGGATGCCACTGTCCAGCAGTACGGTCGCAACGCAGATCGAATTGGACCCGGACATCGGCGGGTTGTCCTCGGGCTCCATGATGATGAAGCCCATCTGCGCGCGCGGGTCTTTCGGCGGTACCAGCAGGTTCACATGCCGGAAGACCCCGCCACGCGGTTCGTTCAGGACGAAGTTGCGCAGGGTCTGGTCGCGCCAAAGCGCCTCGCGCATTTCCCACAGGGTGCTGCCTGCGGGTGGGGCCACGCCGCCGACGATGACATCACCGACCTCGCCCTCGGCATGGGCGGAGATCACGTGGATGGTCTTGGAACTGCGCATGGGGGCCTCTGCCCGGAAACTGGCCGGGCAGAGGCGGAATGGCAAGGGGCCTCAGACCAGGCTGAAGGCAAGCCCGGCCAGGAAGGCGCCGGTCAAGGAGAGGCCAAGGTAAAGCGCGAAGACACGGGGGCGGACCAGCGCCCAGACGGCCATGGCGGCGGGGATCGAGGTGACGCCGCCCGCGATCAGGAAAGCCATCGCGGCGCCGGGCTGCAGGCCTTGCTCCATCAAGCCGCTGACCAGGGGCAAGGCGGCATAGCCGTTCAGGTAGGCGGGGACGCCAACCAGCGTGGCCAGGCCGATCGGGCCAAGGCCGCTGCCGCCGAGGTGGGTCGCGATGGTTTCAGCCGGGATGAAGGCAAGCATCAGGCTTTCCAAGAGGAAGGCGAGCACCAGCCACTGGACCAGGAAGCGTGCGGTACGGAACAGTTCGGTGGCGAAGGTCTGACGGCGGGTTGGGTCCTGCCAGACGGCCCAGGCGATGGGCTTTGTCCCGCGCGCCTTGGCTTTGGCCGAGCAGGAGCATGAGGTGGCCCCGTCGCGCAATGTCTGCGCGCCCAGCCAGCCGCCAAGCGCCTGCGTGACGGTGCCGCCAAGCAGGCCAAGGCCAATGGCGGCGGCGGTCTTGGCCAGCGCGAAGTCAAGGCCGAGGATACCCCAGGTCAGGACGAACATCTCGGGGTCCATGATCGGCGAGGCAAGCCAGAAGGCCATGACGGGGGCGAGGGGCACACCCATGGCCAGAAGGGCCGCGATGATCGGGATGACGCCGCAAGAGCAGAAGGGCGACAGTGCGCCGATCAGGGCGGCCAGCACGATCATGCGGGCCGGGCTGCCAGTGAAGGCGCGGGCGATCACCGCATCGGCACCCGAGGCGATGGCATAGGCGGCCAGTGCGGCCGAGGCGAGGAGGAATGGCAGGACGCCAACCAGGGCGTCAACGGTGAAGCGGGCGGTTTCGACCCCTTGGGTCGGCGATAACAGGGCGACAAGCGCGAGGAGGGCCAGGCTGGCAAGACCGACGCGCCAAGGCTTGAGACGCAGCGCCAGCGGGGATGGGGCGGCAGGGGCGAGAGTGTTCATAGTTTTCTATATCCTTAGTGTTATAGTTTCTTAGGGCCGCGAAAAGGCCGGACCGTCAGACGGTGGCCTCCTCCAGAGTCAGGGAGGGCAGGCCCGCGCAGCATTCCGCGACAAGGAAGCCGGACAGACGACGGATTGCGGTGAATTCGGCGCGGTTCACCACCTCGCGGCCGATCTTCTCTTGCGAGACAAGACCGGCGTCGACCAGCGTGCCCAGGTGATGGGCAAGGGTCGAGGGTGCAATGCCAAGATGGCCACCGATCTGGCCGACGTTCAGGCCACCATCCCCGGCCTTGATCAGCAGACGGAAGATCGACAGCCGGGCATCATGGCCAAGGGCTGCAAGGGCGCGGGCTTCTGTGGTCATCGTGGTCATGCCGTAAATATAACTACATTTCTAGTTTTGTAAAGCAAATACGAAAACGCCGCTGGCCAGGGTAATGGCCAACGGCGTCAGGACTAGGGTCGCAAAGGGCGACTGAAAGGCGTCAGATCAGCCCGGCGTGCTTCATGGCCGCCTTGATCTTTGCCTTTGTTCCGTCGGTCAGGCCCACCAGCGGCAGACGAACTTCCTCAGAACAAAGGCCCAGGACCGACAGCGCGTATTTCGCGCCGACGAGGCCAGGCTCGATGAAGATCGCCTCATGCAGCGGCATCAGCTTGTCCTGATACTCCAGCGCTTTCGAATAGTCGCCACGCAGGGTCGCTTCCTGGAATTCGGCGCAAAGCCGCGGCGCCACGTTGGCGGTCACGCTGATACAGCCGACCCCACCATGGGCGTTGAAGCCGAGCGCCGTCGCGTCCTCGCCCGACAGCTGGATGAAGTCGGCGCCGCAGGAGGCGCGCTGCATCGAGACGCGCTCGATCTTGCCCGTCGCGTCCTTGACGCCAATGATCCGGGGCAGCTTGGCCAGAGTGCCCATCGTCTCGGGCGACATGTCCACGACCGACCGGCCGGGGATGTTGTAGATCACGATCGGCAGCTGGCAGCAGTCATGCAGCGCGGTGTAATGCGCGATGAGGCCGGCTTGCGTGGGCTTGTTGTAATAGGGGGTGACGACCAGCGCGGCGGTAGCACCCACCTTTTCGGCATGGCGCATCAGGCTGATGCCTTCGACGGTGTTGTTCGACCCAGCGCCCGCGATCACGGGTACCCGACCCGCGACAATCGACACGACCTCTTCGATCACCCGCTGGTGTTCGGCATGGCTCAGCGTCGGGCTTTCGCCCGTGGTCCCCACCGGGACGATCCCGTGGCTGCCTTCGGCAATGTGCCAATCCACCAGTTTTTTCAGCGTCACCAGATCCAGCTCGCCGTTCTTGAACGGCGTCACCAGGGCAGGAAGGGACCCTCTGATCATGACGCTTCTCCTTGTGATGGGCGGGATTGCCCGAAAGCGCGTTCCTCTTAGCGGCTGACAGGCCCAAAGCCAAGTCTTGCGCGCTAACGCACTCGTGGGTTGTGGACCGGAGCGAGGTCAGGCAGATTCGCGTCATGACAGGCAGGAAAACGATGATCCGGGCGCTGGCTTTGGCTTTGGCCATCCACGCGAACCCAGGGCTGGCAGACACGACCCAGGCGATGCGCACCGCGCTGGAGCTTGCTTCAGGCAAGGATTGGGACGGTGCGCTTGCCGTGGCCCCGTCCGGCGTGGGCCGCGACGTGATCGAATGGCAGCGCCTGCGGGCGGGCGAAGGACGGCTAGGCGAGTACGAAGATTTCCTAGCTCGCCGCCCCGACTGGCCCGGCCTGCCGCTTCTGCGCGAAAAGGGCGAGGAGGCAGTGGCGCGGTCCGATGATCCCGCCCGGGTCGTCGCGTGGTTCAAGGCCGGCCAACCCGAGACGGGCGCAGGCGCCCTTGCCTATGTCCGCGCGCTTCTTGCCGAGGGACGTGCCGCCGAGGCCGAAACCGAGGCGATGCGCGCTTGGTCAGAGCTTCCGTTTTCGGCCGAGGACGAAAAGGCGCTGATCGAACTTCTGCCCGAAGCCGTCAGCTTCGTGCATGAGTTGCGGCTCGATACCCTTCTCTGGGAGGGCCGCACCACGGAAGCCGAACGCATGTTGCCCCGGGTACAGGAAGATCTTCGTGCCTTGGCCAGAGCGCGGATTGCGCTCCAGTCGGAAAGCAAGGGCGTCACCGGACTGATCGAGGCGGTCCCCAAGGCGCGGACCTCGGACCCGGGCCTGGCCTATGACCGCTTCATCTGGCGGATGAAGAAGGACCTCTACGACGAGGCGCAGGAGTTGATCCTTGAACGGTCGACCTCTGCCGAAAGCCTGGGCCGTCCCGAAGCCTGGGCCGAACGCCGCGCCGTTCTTGCCCGCTATCTGATGCGCAACGGCAAGGCAAAAGATGCCTACCGGGTGGCGGCAAACCACCATTTGCCGACCGACGGCGGTGCGTCAAGCTACGCGGACCTCGAGTTCGTGGCGGGCTTCATCGCGCTGCGACGTCTGAATGACCCCGGCACCGCGCTGAAGCATTTCGAACACCTTCTTGCGGGCGTCTCGACCCCGATCAGCGTCGCCCGGGCGCAGTACTGGATCGGTCGCGCCCAGGAAGCCGCCGGTCAGGACGGCAGTGGCAGTTACAAGGCCGCCGCCGCGCATCAGACCGCGTTCTACGGGCTTCTGGCGGCGGAACGCCTTGGCCTGACCCTGGACGCGGGTCTTCTGGCCAAGCCCGCCACCCCCGACTGGCCTAGTGCGGGCTTCACGCAAAGCTCGGTCCTTGCGGCAGTCGAGCTTCTGCTCAAGGCGGGTGACCGGACGCTGGCCAAGCGCTTTCTTCTGCACCTTGGCGAAAGCCAGGACGAGACCGGGCTGGCCCAGATGGCCGACATGGCGCTGGCCTGGGACGAGCCGCATCTGGCGCTTCTGGTCGGAAAGGCCGCCGCCGAGCGTGGGCTGATCCTGCCGCATGCCTATTACCCGACCCCCGACTTCGTGCCCGATGGCCTGAAGGTCAGCCGGGCACTCGCCCTGTCGATTGCCCGGCGGGAAAGCGAGTTCGACCCTGCCGCCCGGTCCTCGGCAGATGCGCGCGGGCTGATGCAGGTCCTGCCCGGCACGGCAAAGCTGATGGCAGGGAAACTGGGCAAGCCCTTCGATGCGGCCAAGCTTTTCAGCGATCCGGCCTACAACGTCGCGATGGGGGCGGCCTATCTGTCCGAGATGGCAGAGGAATTCGGGCCATCGATTGCCTTGATCGCGTCGGGCTACAATGCCGGCCCGGGCCGCCCTCGCCGCTGGATCAGCGAGTTCGGCGACCCCAGGCGGCAGGACGTGGATGTGGTCGACTGGGTCGAGACCATCCCCTTCGCCGAAACGCGGACCTATGTCATGCGGGTGGCGGAAGGGGTGGTGATCTACCGGGCCAAACTGAAAGGCGCGGTCGGCCCAGTGCGGATCACCGATGAATTGAAAGGCTGAGGCCGGTCACCTGTCGTGGCGCCGCTCCAGTTGCGCCAGCCGGACCTGACGCAGCGCCTCGACCAGAAGGGCCGTCAGAAGGCCAAAGCTGAGAAACCCGTTCACCGCCGCCATGACCGCCAGAATGCGCCATTCCAGGTGCGGGACAACATCACCCAGACCCAGGGTCGAGAAGGCGACAATCGAGAAATAGACCGCCTCTTCCAGCGAGTTGAACGCTCCGATCTTGTGCAGGGCAAAGGCCCAGATCCAGACGCCCACTGTGATCACGCCCAGAACCCAAAGACCGACTGCAACCAGCATCAGCACCAGCTTCGGTCTTTGCGGTGGGGCAAGCAGCCAGGGGTGGACGCCGCGGAAGGCAGATTCCAGGACCAGGGCGGCAAGGGCCATGACCAAAACGTTCAGGACCAGAAGCCCCGAACCAAGCGCGATCTGGAGAAGCATTGCATCCCTTCTGGACTAAGCCTGACCCAGACCTTATCTGAACCGCATCATGGTGGCCAAGTCCGATCCCAATTCCAAGCTGATCGCCGAAAACCGGCGCGCGCGGTTTGACTACAGCATCGAGAGCGATCTTGAGGCTGGCATCATGCTGTTCGGCTCGGAAGTCAAAAGTCTGCGCCAGGGCGGATCGAACATCGCGGAAAGCTATGCCTCCGTCGAAGGCGGCGAACTTTGGCTGATCAACGGCTACATCGCGCCCTACCTGCAGGCCAAGACCTTCGGGCATGACGAACGGCGTCGGCGGAAGCTTCTGGTTTCCAAGAAGGAACTGTCGCGCCTCTGGTCCGCCGTGGGCCGCGAGGGCATGACCATCGTGCCGATGAAGATGTACTTCAACGACCGCGGCATCGTGAAGCTCAAGCTCGGGATCGCCAAGGGCAAGAAGCTGGCCGACAAGCGCGAAACCAGCGCCAAGCGCGACTGGGACCGCGACAAAGCCCGGCTTCTGAAGCAGAACAGCCGCGGCTGAACTTTCACTGATCGAACATTTCTTGCCGAAAATGCCGATTTCTGGCAGAGTTTCCCATACCGGACACAAAGTCCGGCGGATAAGCCGGGCTAACCCGGTCAAGGGAACCGGCGATTTAGGGAAAGGTAAACGGTCATGGGTATGGACCTAATCATCCAGATCATTGCAGGCCTTCTGGGCGGCAATGCTGCGGGAGGATTGCTGAAGAATCTCAGCCTCGGGACGGCAGGAAACTCCGTCGCAGGTGCCGTCGGTGGCGGCCTTGGTGGTGTGCTGATGGGCATGCTCGGCGGTGACGGCGCGGCGGTTGCGGATGCTGCAGGTGCGGCGGCTGGCCTCGACATCGGTTCCATCATCCAGTCCGTCGCTGGCGGTGGCGTGGGTGGCGCGGTTCTGACCGCGATCCTCGGCATGGTGAAGAAGGCCCTGATCAAGTAACCGGACGAAAATACTGGTGCGGGGGCCGTCATGCTCCCGCACCGCTTGCACGCCCCGCGCCTGCATGGAAGTATCCCGACATCTTCGGGAGACCCACAATGACCCCTTCGCCGCAGGATGACCCCAGGACGCTGGTCTCGACCGACTGGCTGGCCAAGCACTTGCGCGACCCCGATCTGCGGGTCCTGGATGCCAGCTGGTATCTTCCGGCCCAGAACCGCGACGCGAAAGCAGAATACGCAGCCGCCCACATCCCCGGCGCGCGCTTTTTCGACATCGACGAGATTTCCGACCAGCGGTCCTCGCTGCCGCACATGGCCCCCCCGCCGGAAAAGTTCATCAGCCGGATGCGGGCGATGGGCGTGGGCGACGGGCATCAGGTCGTCGTCTATGACGGCGCGGGGATCTTCAGCGCCGCCCGGGTCTGGTGGACCTTCCGCCTGATGGGCAAGATGGACGTGGCCGTGCTGGATGGCGGTTTCCCGAAATGGCAGGCCGAGGGCCGCGAGATCGAGGATATGCCCCCGGTGATCCGCGACCGGCATATGACGGTCAGCCGCCAGAACCAGCTGGTGAAGGACGTGACCCAAGTCGCCCATGCCGCCAAGCTCGGCGAGGCCGAGATCCTCGACGCCCGCTCGGCCCCCCGTTTCCGGGGCGAGGCTCCGGAACCCCGCGCGGGCCTGCGCTCGGGTCATATCCCCGGCTCGAAGAACCTCCCCTTCGCGGATGTCCTGAACCCCGACGGCACGATGAAGCCCCCGGCCCAGCTGAAACAGGTCTTCGAGGCCGCCGGTATTGACCTCAAGAAGCCCGCGATCACCACCTGCGGCTCGGGCGTGACGGCAGCAGTCCTGTCCCTCGCACTAGAACGGATGGGTCACCGGAATCACGCGCTTTACGATGGTTCCTGGGCCGAATGGGGCATGTATGACGACCTGCGGGTGGCGACGGGCCCCTAACCCCGCTTGCCGTCCCGCGCGCCTTGTGGCACTGGGCATTTGCCCCTGAAACCGCGGGAAATCCGATGCTCGAAACCCTGAATCCCCAGCCGCAGGACAAGATCCTGCAACTCATCGCCATGTTCCGGGACGACCCCCGGACCACCAAGATCGACCTTGGCGTCGGCGTCTACAAGGACGCGACCGGACTGACCCCGGTGATGCGGGCGGTGAAGGCGGCCGAGAAGAAGCTGTGGGAGACGGAGAAGACCAAGACCTACACGGGTCTGGCTGGTGAGCCCGCTTACAACGCGGCGCTGGTCCAGATGATCCTGGGCGAGGGTTACGCCGACCGGGCCGCGTCAGTGGCGACCCCCGGCGGGACCGGGGCGATCCGGCAGGCGCTGGAACTGATCAAGATGGCCAACCCCAAGGCCCGGGTCTGGATGTCTGCGCCGACCTGGCCGAACCATCCTTCGATCGTGAAGTACCTTGGCATGACCGGGGTCGAGTACCGCTACTTCGACGTCGCCACCTCGGGCATCGACTTTGCGGGCCTGATGGCCGACCTGGAGGGCGTTGCCGCTGGCGACGCAGTGCTGTTGCACGGCTGCTGCCATAACCCGACGGGCGCGAACCTGTCGGCCGACCAGTGGGATCAGGTGATCGCCCTTTTGCAGAAGAAGCAGGCCGTCCCCTTCGTCGATCTCGCCTATCAGGGCTTCGGCGACGGGTTGGAGGAGGACGCTGCGGCGACCCGCAAGATCACCGCCGCCTTCCCCGAAGTGCTGATCGCAGCCTCGTGCTCCAAGAACTTCGGCATCTACCGTGAGCGGACGGGCATCCTCGTCGCCCTCACCTCCCCTGACCGCAAAGCGGTAGTGCAGGGCAACCTCAACTTCCTGAACCGCCAGAACTACAGCTTCCCCCCTGACCACGGCGCTCGGCTGGTGACGATGATCCTTGAGGATGCGGGCCTGACCGCCGAGTGGAAGCAGGAGCTTGAGGAGGTCCGCCAGAACATGCTGGGCCTGCGCAAGGCCCTGGCAGATGAGCTGCGCCGCGCGACGAACTCCGACCGCTTCGACTTCGTGGCCCATCATCGCGGCATGTTCAGCCGCCTCGGCCTGACCGAAGCGCAGGTGAACCGGCTGCGGGACGAGCACGGCATCTACATGGTCGGGGACAGCCGGATCAACATCGCGGGCCTAAACGCCAGGACCGTCCCGGTCCTCGCCGCCGCCATCGCGCAGGTCCTCTGACCCATCATGCTGGCCGTCGTCCTCTCGCTTGCAGCGGCGGCGGCCTTTGCGGCTTCGGCCATGTTCATTGATCAGGTCTCTGGACGGGTCGGGCCCCTGCAGCTGTCGCGCTGGCAGATGAGCTTCGCGTTCCTCATGACCGCTGCCATCGTCGCGGTCACGGGCGGCTGGCAGTCCTTGGATCTGTCCATGATCCTCTGGCTGACCGCCTCTTCCGCCTCGGGCATCATGCTCGGCTCGCTGACCTATATCGCGACGATCCAGTTCACGGGGCCGCGCATCTCGGCGCTCCTCTTCACCACCGCCTCGCCCTTCGCGCTGGCCCTGGGCTTCGGTTTCCGGGGTGAGACCGTCAGCCTGATCCAGGCTGCCGGTGTCGGCCTGATTGTCGCCGGCATAGCCCTTGCCGTGATGGGCCCCAGCCAAGACGAGGGAGCGCGGACCCCGAAGCCGCTGTGGATCGGGATCGGTCTGGGCCTCGTCACCTCCTTTGCGCAGGCGCTCGGCAGCCTCCTCGCCCGCCCCGCGATGCTGGAAGGCGCCGATCCGGTGGCCGCAATGGTCGTTCGGTCGGGAACCGGCGCGCTTTTCTTTATCCTTCTGCTTGCGCTCCCCGCGTTCCGCCCTGCCGACCTGCCCTCACGGCCAGAAATCCGGCAGATTGGGTTCGCGGCGTTGGCGGGGATGGTCGTCGGCATGTCCTTCCTGATGGCGGCGCTGGCGCGGGGCGACGTGGGGATCGTCACCACGCTGTCCTCGACCACGCCCATTCTGATCCTGCCGATGGTCTGGGCCGTCTACCGCCGCATGCCCGGCCCGCTGGCCTGGGTCGGGGCAGCGCTGGCGGTGGCGGGCACGGCGCTGATCTCTGCGACCAGCTGAGGCTTGGCAGACCCCTCTTGCCGTGCTTGACTGCCAAGCGAATTCCGGGGGGACACAATGGCAAAGGCGGCGAAGCGGATCACGGCGGAGGAAGCTGCGGCGTTGGTCAAGCCCGGGATGTGGCTGGACTACGGGGCCGTGCTGGGCCAGCCCGATGCCTTCGATGAGGCGCTGGCCGCCCGCCTTGGCCCCCTGACGAACCTCCGCTTCCGATCCGTCCTGACCGCCCGCCCCCGCGCGGTGCTGGAGGCGGATCCGGAGGGGAAACATGTCCACTGGTTCTCGACCCA
Source organism: Paracoccaceae bacterium (assembly GCA_046305855.1). Lineage (GTDB taxonomy): Bacteria > Pseudomonadota > Alphaproteobacteria > Rhodobacterales > Rhodobacteraceae > Tabrizicola. The sequence continues at coordinate 15,963 of JBKDYO010000227.1, read as the reverse complement.
CTTCTCGGGCTACGACCGCCGGAAACACGACGCCGGGATGGCGCACTACCTGCCGGTGAACCTTGGGGAAGTGCCCGAATACTACCGCCGCTTCATCGACCCGCCGGACATCGTGGTCTTCAAGACCGCGCCGATGGACGAGAAGGGCTACTTCAACTTCGGCCCGAATACCCTGTGGATGCGGGCCTTGGTGGAGCGGGGCAAGATGGTGATCGTCGAGGAGACGCCGACCCTGCCCTACGTGATGGGCGAGGGGACGGGCGTGCATGTGTCGGAGATCGACTACATCATCCCCGGCTTCGACCGCCCGATGGCGGAGCTGCCGAAGCCCCCGGCGACCGAGGTCGACAAAGCCGTCGCCCGGCTGATCGCGGCGGAGGTGGAGGACGGGTCCTGCCTGCAGATCGGGATCGGGGGGATGCCGAACGCGGTGTGTTCCTTGCTGGCCGAAAGCCCGGTTTCGGACCTTGGCATCCATACCGAGATGATGACCGATGGGATCGTTGACCTGTACCGGGCAGGACGCGTCACGGGGGCACGAAAGCAGCTGAACCCGGGGAAGATGGTCTGCACCTTCGCCCTCGGCGCGCAGTATCTGTATGACTTCCTGGACCGCAATCCGGAGGTGGAGTTCCACCCCGTCGACTACACAAACCTTCCCCACAACATCATGCGGAACGACCGGGTGGTGTCGATCAACAACACCACCCAGATCGACCTGCAGGGGCAGGCGGCGTCCGAGACGGACGGGTTCCGGCATATCTCGGGGACGGGGGGGCAGCTGCAGTTCGTGCGGGGGGCTTACGGGTCGAAGGGCGGGAAGAGCTTCATGTGCCTCGCCTCGACCTACGACAAGAAGGGCGAGCGGCGGAGCCGGATCGTTACGGCGCTGACCCGGGGCAACGTGGTGACGACGCCGCGGACCGACATGATGTATGTGGTGACCGAGTATGGGATGGTGAACCTGAAGGGGCGGTCGATTGCCGAGCGGGCGAAGCTGCTCATTTCCATCGCCCACCCGGATTTCCGCGAGGAACTGGAGCGGGACGCCTACGAGCACCGGCTGATCCCGCGGGGGTTCTTCTGAGGGTGTCCACGGTGGACACTTTCCTGAAACCTTTTTATATCAACGACTTGACAGTTTTCGTTCAGGATATTTTAACGGGTTGCAGGTCTGCTACCGGCTGGCCCGCCACGCCGCCATCAGCCCGGCTGCCGCGATCAGCGCCATCCCGGTGAAGCCAAGCACATCGGGGATCTGCTGGAACACCAGCCAGCCAAGGACCGTCGCAAAGGCGATGTGCATGTAGTTGACGGGGGCAAGAGTCGAGGCCGGGGCCTCGCGGTAGGCCGAGGTCAGAAGCAAGTGCCCGACAGTCGCGAAGGTTCCATAGACCAGGATCATGCCAGCGTCTGCGGCGGTGGGCCACGACTGCACCCCGAAGGCCAGGGTCAGGCCCACCGACAGGATCGACCCGACCAGCGCGGTGTGAAAGAGAAGCGCCATCGTCGTTTCGGTCCGCGTGAGGATACGCGTCAGAAGGTGATAACCGGTGCCAAGGACGGCGTTCCAAAGGCACAGCACGACGCCCCAGGTGTCCAGTCCGCTGCCCGGTCGGGCAATCAGCAGGACCCCGGCAAACCCAAGGGCGGCACAGACCCAGCCGAGCGTGCTGACCTTCTCGCCCAGAATCGGGCCGGAGGCGAGCATCAGGAGGACCGGGGTGATGTAGATGATCGCGACTGTCTCGGCCACCGGCATGACCCGCAGCGCCAGGAGCATCGTGACGGTCGCCACGGCCAGAAGAAGCCCGCGCAGAAGCACAAGGCCAGTGCGCTCGGTGCGCCAGACCTCGCTGCGGTGGCGGGGCCACATCGTCACCAGCACCAGCACCAAGTTGATGACATAGCGCGCGGAGAGCACCAGGGTCGCGGCGTAGAGCATCGAGAGATGCTTGCCCAGCGTATCGCCCCCCGCGAAAAGCAGCGTCGCGGCCAGAACCAGGGCCACGCCTTTCAACGGATTGCCTTCGCGAGTCATCTTCAGCTCCTAGCCGGGCCGGACCCTAGTCGCGGGCGCGGGCAGAGGGAAGGGTGGTGGACGTCCCCCCACTTTGGACTCTCCCCATCAAGCGCCGAGGCGACGACCCCTTCGCCCGAAGGTCGGCGTCGCAAAAAAGAAACGGCCCGTGGGGGGAGGTCCCACGGGCCGTCTTGGAGCGGCGGCAGGCAGGGAGGGAGGGCGCCCGCCGCCGGTCGTTTGGCTTAGTAGTTGTAGGCGCTTTCGCCGTGCGAGGTCTGGTCGAGACCCTGGCGTTCGTCGTCCGCCGAGGGGCGCAGGCCGAAGACCAGCTTGATCACGTAGAACAGCACGAAGGAGACGATACCGGTCCAGAGCACTGTCACGCAGACGGCCTTGATCTGGGTCATCACCTGGGCGCCCATGTCGTAGGTCCCCGCAACAGCCGGGAAGACGGTGTAGTCGTACCAGCCCTGGCCACCCAGTGCGGGGTCGGCGAGGATGCCGGTCCCGATGGCGCCGACGATGCCGCCGATGCCGTGGACGCCGAAGACGTCAAGGCTGTCGTCGTAGCCGAACTTCTTCTTCACCGACGAGACGAAGATGTAGCAGATCGGCGAGACGATGATGCCGAGGATCAGCGCGCCGCCCGGCGAGGCGAAACCTGCCGCCGGAGTGATGGCGACAAGACCCGCGACAGCACCCGTCACCGCACCCAGAAGCGAGGGACGGCCGTGGCGGATCTGTTCGACCAGCACCCAGGACAGGGTGGCACCAGCGGTGGCGACGAAGGTGTTCAGGAAGGCGAGCGCCGTCAGGCCGTTCGATTCCAGGTTGGACCCGGCGTTGAAGCCGAACCAGCCAACCCACAGCAGCGAGGCCCCGACCATGGTCAGCGTCAGGCTGTGCGGCGGCATCGGTTCCTTGTTGAAGCCCACCCGCTTGCCGACCACGATGCAGCCGACAAGACCCGCGATCCCGGCGTTGATGTGCACCACGGTGCCACCGGCAAAGTCCAGCGCGCCCCAGCCCCAGAGAAGGCCCATGTCGCCAGCGTATTCGGGAACCGACAGGAAGTCCGGGCCGGCCCAGAACCACACCATATGCGCGATCGGGTAGTAGGCGAGAAGGGTCCAGCCGATGCAGAACAGGATCAGCGGCCAGAACTTGATGCGCTCGGCGAAGGCCCCGATGATCAGCGCCGGCGTGATGCAGGCGAAGGTCATCTGGAAGATCACGAAGGCATATTCCGGGATGTAGACGTTGTTCGAGAAGGTCGCGGCATAGGTGCCGGTACCGACTCCGGCCAGCATCGCCTTGGACAACCCGCCGATGTAGGGCGAGCCGGGGGTGAAGGCGAGGCTGTAGCCCACGGCAATCCACATGATCGCGCCGACGGAGACGATCACCAGCACCTGCATCAGCAGGCTGAGCATGTTCTTGGTGCGGACAAGGCCGCCGTAGAACAGCGCCAGCGCCGGGATCGCCATCATCAGCACCAGGACCGACGAGAGCAGCATCCAGGTGGTGTCACCCTTGTCGACCATGGTCGCCATCTGCTCGACCGTCGGGTTCTGGATCGGCCCGTCCTGGGCCAGCGCAGGCAGGCTGGCCAGAAGTGACGCGGAAAGCGCGCCAACGGCCGTGCCAAGTTTCGATTGAATGTTCATGTCAGGTGTTCCCCTCTTCCCCGCCGTTCACAGCGCGTCGTCATCGGTTTCGCCGGTGCGCACCCGCACGGCATGTTCAACGTCCAGGACGAAAATCTTTCCGTCGCCGATCTTGTCGGTCTTGGCCGTGGTGCGGATCGTGGTGACAACCTGATCGGCGAGCGCGTCGGAGACGACGATCTCGAGCCGAACCTTCGGCACGAAGTTCACGGCGTATTCTGCCCCGCGGTAGATCTCGGTGTGGCCCGACTGGCTGCCGAACCCCTTGATCTCGGTCACCATCATGCCGCGCACGCCGATGGCGGTCAGCGCCTCGCGGACCTCCTCGAGCTTGAACGGCTTGATTGCTGCAATGATGAGCTTCACGGCTTTCCCCTCTTTTTGGACGGCCCCCGGGCAGGAGCGCTTCGAAAGCTATGAGGCAGGCGATTGCTGCGCTTGCACAAGAAACGGACGCCCGGCGACGGGGCTGTTGGGGGGGTTGGTGCACATTTTTTGCACTTTTTCCGGCTGATGCCTAATTATTGAGCGGCACCTGGACGCGAATCGTGGTCAGCCTGACTTCGCTTTCCCGGGATTCCGGGATAATGTGACGATCAAACGGGCTGGAACGGCCCCCGGTCACGAGTGGCAAGAGCAGGCATGGCAGTTGGAAACCGGGGGCGTGGCCCCCTTGTCGCGGACAAACGATATTCAGCGACCCGCACGGGTGGGTCGGGCAATGGATCTGGGGGCGGGCCGAAAAAGCCCGTGCCGCCCAAGGCCCCGCGCGCGCCGCGAAAGCGGAGCCGCCCGGCCCGGCCTGCGCGGCAGCATGGCCTGATCATGGGCCTGATCCTGGCCATCTGGCGGGTGATCTGGGGCCTTGCCTGGCGGATGACGGCGATCGGGGCGGTGATCCTTGGGGGCGTGGTCGCCTACTTCTACGCGCAACTCCCCGAGGTCGAGGCGCTGATCGACGGGCGGGCACGGGGCTCGGTCACGCTTATGGATCGCGAGGGCGAGGTCTTTGCCTGGCGCGGGGAGACTTTCGGCGGGATGATCACGGCGGGCAGCGTGTCGCCCGATCTGCACGACGCGGTGGTCGCGACCGAGGACAAGCGGTTCTACTGGCATTTCGGCCTGTCCCCGCGCGGCATCGCCAGTGCCATCCGGATCAACCTGTCCGAGGGCCGGGGCGCGTTCGAAGGCAACGGCGGGTCCACGATCACCCAGCAGACGGCCAAACTTCTGTGCCTTGGGGTGGAATGGGACCCGAAGCTCTGGAAGTCCGAGGCTGACTACGAAAAGGACTGCCGCCGGGGCGGCATGTGGCGCAAGATCAAGGAAGTCCCCTTCGCCATGGCGATGGAGGCGAAGTATTCCAAGGAAGAGATCCTGACGATCTACTTCAACCGCGCCTATCTGGGCGCGGGCGCGCGCGGCTTCGAGGCGGCGGCGCAACGCTATTTCGGCAAGTCGGCCAAGGATGTCAGCGCCGCCGAGGCCGCGATGCTGGCGGGTCTGTTGAAGGCTCCGTCCACTTTTGCGCCGACGGCGAGCCTGGAGCGGGCGCAGAACCGGGCGGCAGTGGTCGTCGGGCTGATGGAGGAGCAAGGTTATCTGACCAAGGCCGAGGCGGACGAGGCGCGGGCCAAGCCGGCGGTCCTGTCCAAGGCCGCCAAGCAGAAGGCGGGCGGTTACTTTGCCGACTGGGTGATGGAGACGACGCCTGATTATCTGGCGCGCGATACGACCGAAGACGTGATCATCGAGACGACGCTGGACCAGGCCATGCAGAAAAAGGCCGAGGAAGCGCTGGCCTATATCTTCGAGACCAAGGTCAAGCCCGGGTCCGAAGCGCAGGCCGCCATTGTGGTGATGAGCGCGGACGGCGCCGTGCGGGCCATGGTCGGCGGGCGCAACACGCCCAACGCAGGCGATTTCAACCGTGCGACCCAGGCCCTGCGGCAGACCGGATCGACCTTCAAGCCCTTCATCTATGCAGTGGCGATGGACCTTGGCTACAGCCCGCTGGATCTGGTCGAAGACACACCCCTCTGCCTTTACACGGCAGGGTCGGGCGACTGGTGCCCGCAGAACTACGACAAGGAGTTCAAGGGCCAGATCACCCTGACGCAGGCCCTGGCCGAAAGCCGCAACATCCCTGCGGTGCGGGTGTCCGAGGCCGTGGGCCGCGATCTCGTCAAGCAGGTCGCGACCGACTTCGGTCTGGCGCAGAACTTCGCGGACGGCCCGGCGCTGGCACTCGGGGTGTCGGAATCGACGCTGATCGACATGACCGGGGCTTTCGCGGGCATCCTGAACGGCGGGTCAGCCGTGACGCCGTTTGGACTGAACGCGCTGAAGCTGAAGGGCATGGACGAGCCCTTGTTCGGAGCTGGCGGCGGGATTGGTGAGCGGGTGATTTCCGAAAAGGCCGCCCACGCCCTGACCTACATGATGACCGAGGTTCTGAATTCCGGCACCGGGGCCCGCGCGCGTCTGGACGACCGCGAGGCGGCAGGCAAGACCGGCACCACGCAAAGTGCGCGCGACGCCTGGTTCGTGGGCTTTACGGCGGATTACGTAGTGGGCGTCTGGATGGGCTATGACGACAACCGCCCGCTGACCGGCGTCACCGGCGGCGGCCTGCCCGCAGAGATCTGGCATGAGGTGATGGTCCGGATCAACGAGGGCCAGCCGTCCAATCCGCTGGTCACCGAAATCCCGGATTCGACCTACGCGCCCATCGATCCCAGTACGACAGAAGGTGCCGTTGCGGCCGAGGACGTCCCCTACTTCGACGATCCGAACGCCCCGACCTTCGACGAGGTCTATATTGATCCGGCGACTGGCGAGAGCATTCCGGTCTACGACGGAGCCCCGCCCGACGGCGTGGTGATGGAGGGGCCGGTGGATGGTGGACTTGCCGGACAGATCGAGGACCTGCTTGGCCTTGGAAACTGAGGTCGGTCAGCCAGCGGCAGATCGCCTGCAGATGGTTCGATACTTCCTCTCTAGGGCGGGATAATGCTCCACGGAACCATCGCTGGGCCTGAGCGGGAAGAGACGACGCATTGCGTCGTCCCCGCTCACTTTAGGCCGCTGCCGCTGTACCGGTTCAGCAAAAGAAGACAGAGGCCAGCGCCTGACCCGGCGGGCGAGAAGCGCCTGCCGAGGGCAGGGCAGGCGCTGGCCGGGGGCTTTGGGCCCCCGACCGGATTGCGGTAAGGGAGCTCTGCGGCAGGCTCGATGGAGCCCGCCGAGGCGATGGTGCCGTTTCCACCAATCCTCATCCCGCACAAAGGCCGCACCCGGGCCCGACGACAGGACAAAGTCACACGAGGCGTCGCCCGATCAGAGCGACTTCAGGTCCGCGATCAGCCGGTCGAGATCGCCGCCGCGCTGGTCCAGAAGCGCGCCCATCTCGGTGCGTTCCGAGGCCAGCATGTTCACGCCCTCGATGATGATGTTGAAGAACAGGCTCTTGCCCGACTTGTCGCTGACGTGCCAGCGCACCTCGAACGGGGCGTCACCCGGCAGACGCGCGGTCGAGATTACCTCGTAATAGCTTTTCACCGCCCGCGCTTCGGCCACGTCGATCTGCCCGCCCTGGAATTCGCGGAAGCGGCGGCCGTACTTGCGGCTGATGTAACCCTGGAAGGCCTTGGTATAGGCCGAAAGCTGAGCCTTCGACGCCGACCGCGCTGCCGTTCCAAGGACCGACCGGGCAATGGTCGGCACATCGGCATAGCGGGTGAAGAGGCGCTCGAAGTCCTTGAGCATCCCCGCTTCGCCCTTGCCCGAGTTGATGATGCCGTTGATGTCCGCAACCGTCTTGTCGACCAGCGATTTCGCGGCTTCCGCCGTCAGCGCCAGTGCGGGCCGGGGCAGTGCCGTCAGGGCTGCCGCTGCAACCAGCGTCAGGCCGAAGCCGCGGCGCGAAAAGGTCAGGTCATTCTGCATAAGGGTCCTCGTAAGGGTCGATGAAACCGTCGTCACTTGGGGCATCTGCGTAGGGATCGATGAAGCCGTCGTCGTTGCTGGCACCTTCCGCGCCACCTGCCGCCTTGCCCCTTGCCAGCGTGAACCGCCGGTTCTGGAGATACAGAAGCCGCGCCTGAGCATAGCTGTCTGCACTCTCATATAGGAGCGAATCCACTGTGTCCGAGAAGCGGTTGCGATCACCAAGCCGTGAGAAAAGCCGGATGGCCAGCGCCGCATTGGCCTCGCGCACAGGAAGGACGCGGCTGACCGGGTCAAGGGCCGTGTCGACGATCATGCCCACGGTGTCGCGCGCGGTCGAGGGACCTGCGAGCGGCAGTTCGACATATGGCCCTTCGCCCACGCCCCAGACATGCAGGGTCTCGCCGAAATCGGTGGGCTGGCCCTCAAGCCCGATGGCAGAAGAGAAATCGAACAGGCCAGCCACCCCGAAGGTCAGGTTGACCCCCAGCCTCAGCGTGTTCTGCCCGGCATCGGCGAGGCGCAGTTGCAACAGGTTGTTCGCGATGTCGCCCGGCAGTGCCAGCGTGTCGGCGACATTGTCGATCCCGCGTCTGACAGGCTCGGGCACGATGCCGACCCCTTTCGAGGCCGGGCCGACCAGCGCGCGGTCCACGCCCTTGTTGAAGGCATGGATGCCCCGGTTTGCCGGTTCGAAAGGGTCGTTGATCGCTTCGGGGCCAGAGGGTGCAGCACATGCGGCGAAGAGTGCTGTCGACATCAGCAGGGCTGAAATTCGCAGCGCAGGCATTGATTTAAATGGAATGTTCAGACCCATTTCCCTACTGTCCGGCGACGATGCCGATAACCTAGTCTTCGGCAGCCGTGGGCCAAGGCATAAGTCCATGGGCAGACCAAGACAACGGTCAAACGTGGCGAATGCGCCGCGAATGGCAGGAAGACGCCAAGGAAGGACCGATGGCCGATACCGCGACTCAAATGACCGACCCGCGTGCCGGTCTTTCCGAACTGCACGCTGCCCGCGCGGCCTCGCGCCAGGCCGTGGTCACCGCTTTCCTCTTTTCGGCACTGGTCAACGTGCTGATGCTGACAGCGCCGCTCTACATGCTGCAGGTCTATGACCGGGTGCTGGTGTCACGGTCGGAAGAGACGCTGATTGCGCTGTCTCTGCTCATGGCCTTCCTGTTCCTGATCATGGGGATCCTCGATCATGCGCGGGGGCGGATCATGGCGCGGGTCGGCGCACGGCTGCAGGAGCGGCTGGACGCCCGCGTCCTGTCCGCCGCCTTCCGCCGCCTGACCCAGGCACCGCAGGACACCGCCGCACTGGCCGCGCAAAAGGACCTCGACGCGATTGCGCGGTTCTGGGCCTCACCCGTGCTGCTGGCCATCTTCGACGCGCCCTGGGCCCCGGTCTTCATCGCGGCAATCTTCGTCTTTCATCCCTGGCTTGGGGTGCTGGCGCTGGTCGGCGGGGTGGTGATCGTCGGGCTCAGCCTTCTGAACCAGCGCGCGACCGAACGCCCGCTGCAGGAAGCGAACCTTGCCAGCCTTGCCACCGAGCGTCAGGCCGAGAACCTCAAGCAGGAATCCGAATTGGTGCAGTCCCTGGGCATGGCCGCTGCCGCCTTTGCCCGGCTGAAGGTCCGCCGGGATTCGGCGCTGGATGCGGGCTTGATGGCCTCGGATGCCTCGGGGCGCTATTCCGTGTCGATCAAGACGTTCCGCCTGTTCCTGCAGTCGGCCATGCTGGGGCTGGCGGCTTGGCTGGTCCTGCAGCAGGAACTGTCGGCGGGGGCGATGATCGCGGCTTCGATCCTGATGGGCCGCGCCCTGCAGCCGGTCGAGCAGGTGGTCAGCCAATGGGCCCTGGTCACCCGGGCCCGTCAGGCGAAAGTGCGGCTGTCCGGCCTTTTGTCCAGCGTGCCGCCAATTGTGCCACGGACGGAACTTCCGCGGCCGAAAGCGCTGGTCGAAGTGCAGGCGCTGACAGTCGTGCCGCCGGGCGGGACGGCCCCGGTCCTGCGCAACGTGACCTTTACCTTGCCGCCCGGGCAGGCGCTGGCGGTGATCGGGCCGTCGGGGTCGGGCAAGTCCTCGCTTGCACGCGCGCTGACCGGGGTCTGGCGTCCCGCCGCCGGGCGCACAAGGCTCGATGGGGCGACGCTGGACCAGTATGATCCGGATCGGCTTGGCAGCTACATCGGCTATCTCCCACAGCGGGTGACCCTGTTTGACGGCACCATCGCGGACAACATTGCCCGGTTGCAGCCTGGCGCCGACCCGGGCCGGATCGTCGCCGCCGCCCGCGCCGCCGCCGCGCATGAGATGATCCTGAAGCTGCCGAACGGCTATGACACCCAGGTCGCGACCATGGGCAGCCAGCTGTCAGGCGGCCAGATCCAGCGCATCGGCCTTGCCCGGGCGCTGTTCGGCGATCCGGTCCTTCTGATCCTGGACGAACCGAACTCGAACCTCGACAATGACGGGACTGCTGCACTCAACACCGCGATCCGCGCGGCCAAGGAACGCGGGGCCTCGGTCCTGATCATGGCGCACCGCCCGCAGGCTATCCAGGAGTGCGAGCTGCTGCTGGTGATGCACGATGGCGCTGTCGCGGCCTTCGGTCCGCGCGAAGCGGTCATGCGGGAAATGGTGCGGAACGCCGGCGACATCGCGCGGTCGACCGCGCCCGGAGGTGTGGCATGAGCGGCTCTCGCATTCCGGTCCGCCGCCCGGTCCTTCTGGGCCTTGCGGCAGCCGTGATTCTTGTTGCGGGCTTTGGCCTTTGGGCCACGATGACCCGGATTTCGGGGGCCATCGTCGCCCCCGGCCAGATCGAGGTCGAGCGTGACCGCCAGATCGTCCAGCATCCCGATGGCGGGGTAGTGGAAAGCATTCTTGTCCGCGAGGGCGAGGCCGTCGCCTCGGGCCAGACGCTGTTGCGGCTGGACGGTGCGGCACTGCGGTCGGAACTGACGATCGTCGAGGGGCAGCTTTCCGAACTTGCCGGGCGGTCCGCGCGACTGGTCGCCGAACGCGACGGCGCGGCAGAACTGGTCTTCCAGGACGACATCCTTGCCCTCGCCGCCACCTCGCCCGAGGTCGCGGCGCAGCTTGACGGGCAAAAGCGCCTGTTCGAGGCGCGGGGTGCCACGCTGGCCGAACAGCGCGATCTTCTGTCGCGGCGGATCGACCAGATCTCGGCACAATCGAACGGGATCGCGGCGCAAAGCACGGCCCTCGGCACCCAGCTTGACCTCATCGAACAAGAACTTGCCTCGCAGCAAAGCCTGCTCGACAAGGGCCTTGCGCAGGCTGGCACGGTGCTGGCCCTGCAACGCGAACAGGCCCGGCTGCAGGGCCAGCTGGGCGAACTTGCCGCCGATCTGGCCCGGACCGAAGGCCAGATCACCGAGATCGAGATCGAGATCTCAAGCCTTGCCACCCGCCGCCGCGAGGAAGCCACGGCGGAACTGCGCCAGACCGGGCCGACGATCCTGGAACTGGCCGAACGCCGCCGCGCGCTGGTCGAACGCATCGACCGGCTGGAGATCCGCGCACCCGTCGCAGGCATTGTCCTTGGGCTGCAGGTCACCACGCCCCGCGCCGTCCTGCGCGCCGCCGAACCCGTGCTCTTTGTCATCCCGCAGGATCGACCGCTGATCATCACGGCCCGCATCGCGCCGATCCACATTGACGAGGTCGCGGTCGGCCAACCGGCCGAGCTGGTCTTTTCCGCCTTTTCGGCCCGCGACACGCCGCATCTGCAAGGCAAGGTCACCCGGGTTTCCGCCGACGCGCTTACGGATTCGCAGACCGGGGCCACTTACTACACGGCTGAACTCCAGCTCGACGACGGCGAACAGGCCCGGCTTGGCGACAGCGCGCTTCTGCCGGGGATGCCGGTCGAGGTCTTCCTGCAGACCGGGCGGCGCACCCCGCTGGCCTATCTGGTGAAACCCTTCACCGACTACTTTGTCCGGGCGTTCCGCGAAAGCTGACGGCTTGCTGTCACAGGATCGCCTGTCGGGGGCCAAAACCTGGGTCCGATCGGCTGGGGCGCTTTCGGCAGGATCGGGCCCATGGCCCTATCCATTGTGCGTAAAATCGGCACGACGTCGCCAGTCTGGCCCAGACTGACCCTTAAATGGCCACAAAGCTTGGGCTAAATGGCGCACAACCAGAACGAGTCGGCGGAAACCGGGGCAGAATTGGGCGGAATTGTGGCAAGCGGAACCGCGATGTTCGATGGGCTGCGCACCAGGCTGACGGCTGCCACCGCGTCCGATAGTTGGGTGCGCGGCTGGCTGTCGCGCGCCACTGCCGCCGGTGTCCGCGCCTTTCTGGTAATGATCCTGATCGTCATGCCTTCGGTCATCCTGCCCGGCATCGGCACCGACACCAAGCAGGTCGTGGCGCTTGTCGCCCTGTTCGGCGGGGCGCTGGTCTTCATGGAATACCACGCGGTCTATCCCAGCCTGATCGAGTTCCGCGACGGCGCGCCCTACAACCGCATCCGCTTTCTGATGATGCTGACCATCGTCGTCTTCCTGTCAGCCATCGTCGCCGACCGCGAGGCGTCGACCACCGTCACCCGGCTGTTCCATGCCATCGGGCTGATCATCGGCTCGTCGCTGGACTTTCCCTATTCGCCAGTCCGTCTGGCCAGCTACATGCTGGCGGACGGTGCCACTGCGATGCAGATCGCCGAAGTGAAGGTTGCGGCGGCTACGGCCTATCTCGTCTCGCTCTTTTCGCTGGCGCTGTTCGTCATCGTGCTGAAGCTTGCGGGCTGGCCTTCGACCAAAAGCGCCTTCAACGTCTGGGTCAATCTTCCCACGTTCGAGCCGACGGCGGGTGGCGACGTCGTCGACCGGCTGGTGCGCGATTCCTATGCCAACCTGACCGTGGGCTTCCTGCTGCCCTTCGTGATCCCCGCGATCGTCGCCGTCCTGACCACCGGCATTCCCTCCGAGACGCTGACCTCGCCGCAGACCCTGATCTGGACCATGGCGCTGTGGGCCTATCTGCCTGCCGCCCTGATCATGCGCGCGGTCGCCATGGCGCGGATCGCCGACATGATCCGGATCAAGCGGGCGGCGAAACTGGCAGTCCTTGGCGCGATCGAGCCGAGCAGGCTGGACCGCGACGATGACGAGGACGACGATCTTTAGCCTCTTGCGCTGCCTTGGCGTTCTGGCGGTGCTGGCCACACCGGCCAGCGCCGAGACCCTGCGCATCGCAACCTGGAACACGGGGCTGGATCGCACCGGGCCGGGACTTCTGGTCGATGCCCTGAGCAGGGGCAAAGACCCCGAGATCGCCGCCGCTGTCCGTGTGCTGGCCGCGCTGCAAGCCGATGTCATCCTCTTGACCGCCGTGGATTACGACCGGGGCGGCGTGGCGCTTGGGTTTTTGGCGGATCAGCTGGCGGTCGCGGGCCTCGACTACCCCCACCGCTTTGCCTTTCGCCCGAACACCGGCACCCAGACCGGGTTTGACGTCGATGGCAATGGCCGGATCGGCGAGCCGCGCGATGCCCAGGGCTTTGGCCTTTACTCCGGCCATGGCGGCATGGCGATCCTGTCGCGGCTGCCGATCGACAGCGCGGGCGCACGGGATTTCTCGGGCCTTCTCTGGCGCGACCTGCCGGGCGGGCTGTCCAGCGATCCGCCCGATCTGGCCGCGGTCCAGCGCCTTGCGACCACGGGGTTCTGGGATGTGCCGGTGATCACCGAGGCGGGTCCTCTGCATCTTCTTGCCTGGCACGCGACGCCCCCGGTCTTCGACGGGCCGGAAGATCGCAATGGCCGCCGCAACCATGACGAGGCCACTTTCTGGCAGCTGTACCTCGACGGCGCGCTGCCGATGCCACCGCCCGGGGCGCATTTCGTCCTGCTGGGGGACGGCAACCTTGATCCTGCCGACGGCGACGGGCTGCGCGACGGAATCGGCGGGCTGTTGGCCCATCCCGCCCTGCAGGACCCCGCACCACACGGAACCCATGGCCGGTCCGAACCCGCCCATGCCGGGGACCCAGCGCTCGATACCGCGCTTTATGACGACATCGGCGGGTTGCGGCTCGACTACGTGCTGCCCTCGGCGGGGCTAACTGTCACGGATGCGGGTGTGCTCTGGCCCTCCGCGTCCGACCCTTTGGCCGCCGATCTTCGCACGGCCTCGCGTCACTTCCCGGTCTGGGTCGACATAACGCTGCCCTGAATGCCCAGCGCCCGAAGGTGCCGGGCGATCACCTCGTCCAGCGGGGTATCCTGCCAGTCGGGCAGCCAGCGGCGCAGGGGCGCAGGGTCCATCTCATGCGGAAAGCTGTTGAGATACAGCATCTCGCGCAGCTCTCGCGCCAGTTCCCAGACTGGGCTTGTCACCGTGAACAGCCAGAGCGGAAAGCGCTTTATGCGCATCTGACGCCCGGTCATCCGGGAAATGCGCGCGGCAAGGTCGGAAATTGTAAAGGCGTGGCCCGCGAAGGGGATGTCGGCATAGGCGGGAAGCGCTTCGCCCAAGGCCACCAGCCCCACGGCCGCGCGGGCCATGTCGGGCAGGTAGGCATAGGCGTGCAGCGCATCCGGATCGCCCAGCGCGGTGATCTTGCCCTTCGCCACCTGCCCGAGAATGACCCGGTTCATCAGCATCTGCGGCGCTTCCGGCAACAGGAAATCCCCGCCGCGCAGAAGGATCGTCCGCTGGCCACGGGCAGAGGCCGCGCGATACCGCGCCTCCATCTCGACCCGGATGCGGCCCTTGCGGCTGACCGGGCGATGGGGCGTGTCGGCATTCCAGGGGCCGGGCTCTTTCCCGTAAGGATAGACGTTGCCGGGAACCAAAATCGTCGCGCCCGAGGCCTTTCCGGCCGCAAGGACCGAGGCGGTGATCTCGGGGATCAGCTTGTCCCAGTTGTGGTAGGCGGGCGGGTTCAACCCGTTGACGATCAGGTCAACTCCCTTAGCTGCCGCCGCCATGTCGGTGCCGCGCGCATAGCGCCGGACGGTCCAGCCTGCACCTTGCAGGGCCAAGGCCACTTGCCCGCCGAACCCGCCCGATGCGCCAAGAACCAGTGCTGTCTGTGCCATGATGATCTCCTTTCCGCTGGATATGAGGGGTCGTGGGCACGAAAGGAATTGCATGAAATCGCTCAACTCATATTCATAATTGAATGGACATGCCCGACTGGACCCTGATCCGATCTTTCCTTTCCGTGGCCGAGGCCGGGTCGCTTTCAGGGGCTGCGCGCGCGACAGGGATCAGCCAACCAACGCTTGGTCGCCATGTCCAGGCCATCGAGGCCGCCCTTCAGGTCACGCTCTTCAGCCGAACCGCCCAGGGACAGATGCTGACCGAAGCCGGGCAGGCGCTGCTGGCCCCGGCCCGCGCGATGGAGACGGCGGCGGCAGAGCTTGCGCTTACCGCCAAGGGCCATGCTTCGGGGATCGAAGGCACAGTGCGGATCACGGCAAGCCGCGTCGTGTCGCATGTGATCCTGCCAAAAATCCTTGCCCGCCTGCGCGAAGCGGAGCCGGGCATCCAGATCGACCTCCTCCCCTCGGACACCACCGAGAACCTCTTGTTCGGCGAGGCCGACATCGCGCTGCGGATGTACCGACCGACCCAGCCCGATCTGGTGGCACGGCAGATCGGTGAGCTGCCGCTCGGCCTTTATGCGGCGAAGACCTACCTTGACCGCAAGGGCCGCCCCGCCAGACCCGAAGACCTGATGCAGATGGATTTCATCGGGCAGGACCGGATGGACCAGATCATCCGGGTGATGGGGATGCTGGGCATGGACGTGACCCGCAGCTTCTTCCCGGTCCGCTGCGACGACCCGCTGACCTATGTCGCGCTTGTCCGCGCGGGTTGCGGGCTGGGCGGCATCCTGCGGGCCGTGGGGGACCCCGACCCGGGGCTGGAACGGATCGACCTGATCCCCGACCTGCCCAGCCTGCCGGTCTGGCTGACCGCTGCCCCGCGCCTGCGCCAGTCGCCGCGCCTGCGCCGGGTCTGGGACGCACTGGCCGCAGCCTTCACCGCTTGAAGTTTGCGCAGCGAAAAGCTAGGCCCTCGGCGACAGTTCTGCAGGAGCACGCGCGTGGCAAATCCTTCCCTCCTTATCCTCGCCGGTGACGGCATCGGCCCGGAAGTCATGGCCGAGGTGAAGAAGATCATCGCCTGGATGGGCGCCAAGCGCGGCGTCCAGTTCGATGTCAGCGAAGACCTCGTCGGCGGCTGCGCCTATGACGCGCACGGGGTCCCCCTGACCGATGCCACGATGGCAAAGGCGCAAGCCGCGGACGCGGTCCTGCTGGG
>JBKDYO010000226.1:0-2774 GCA_046305855.1 Paracoccaceae bacterium | reverse complement strand
CCGTTGGGACAATGGCAAGGACGTGGTGCTGGCTGGCGATGCGGCGGGGGTTGTGGCGCCGTCTTCGGGTGAGGGCATCTATTACGCGATGGCGGGGGGGCGGGCGGCGGCGACGGCGGCTCAGGCGTTTCTGCGGTCGGGGAAGGCCAGCGAGCTGAAGGTGGCGCGGAAGATGTTCCTGAAGGAGCATGGGACCGTGTTCAAGGTCTTGCGGTCGATGCAGAACGCGTATTATCGCAGTGACGACCGGCGCGAGCGTTTCGTGAGTCTGTGCCACGACATCGACGTGCAGCGCCTGACCTTCGAGGCCTACATGAACAAGAAGCTTGTCGCGGCGCGCCCCCTGGCCCATCTGAAGATCGGCTTCAAGAACGTGATGCATCTGATGGGAGTCGTCAGTCCAAAATGGTCGTGATGGAGCCGATAGACCTGCCGATCCCGGCTTTCGGGCCAGACGGCGACTTGGTGCCTGTTGGCAAGCTCGCCGTGCACCGGCAGGGTCTGCGGCATCCGGCGGTGTCGGTGTTTGTGCTGCGCGGGCAGGAGATCCTGATCCAGCAGCGGGCGGCGGGGAAATATCATACTCCCGGGCTGTGGGCGAACACCTGCTGCACGCATCCGAACTGGGGCGAGAGCGCTGCCGATTGCGCGGTGCGGCGGTTGGGGCAGGAGCTGGGGATTTCGGGCCTGGGGTTGCGGCATGTGGGACAGGTGGAATACCGCGCCGAGGTGCCGGGGGTGCGTGAGAACCTGATCGAGCACGAGGTGGTCGAGGTTTTCGTTGGCGAGGCTGGTTGGCCTTTGGACCTGGAGCTGGACCCCGACGAGGTGCAGGCGGTGCGCTGGGTGTCGCTAGACGCCTTGCGGGCCGAGATTTCCGCGAAGCCGGAGGCGTTCACGCCCTGGCTGCGGATCTATCTTGAGAAGCACGCGGCGATGATCTTCGCGGCCTCAAGCCTGGCTGAGGCTGTCCAGGATCAGGGCTGAAAGCCCGTCTTCCGATTCTTCATGAGCCAAATGGCCAAGTTTCGGCAGAAGGTGCAGCTTTGCGCCGGGGATGCGCTTGGCCGCGTCGATGGAGACCTTCGCGGGGACGGCTCGGTCGCCATCTGAGGCGATCAAGGTGACATTCGTTTTCGTTTCCGGCAGGCGGTTCAGGAGGCCCTGCAGCTTCCAGTCGGCCATCATGCCCAGGGCCCCGGTGACATGATCGAGGTCGCGGACAAGCCGTAGGTATTGGGCGCGGCCTTCGGGGTCCAAAGGTGAGCCGGTGCCGGTCAGGATACGCTCCACCGTGCCGGGGCGGCCGAAGAACGTCGTGATGGCGGAGGACGCGAAGGGAAGCGTGGCGAGGCCCTTGGCGATGATCGGGAACAGGAAGGCGGCGGCGCCGTCGAATTCTCCCAAGGCGGCGTTGAGGCCGATGACTTGGGGGACTTCGCGGAGCTCGGCCATGCGCAGGCCGATGGCGGCGCCGGCGGAGTGGCCGATGATGGCTTTGGGATGGATTTGGAGCGTGTCGAGGAGGGTCCAGAGGTCCTGCGCCATCGCGTCGAGGCCGAGGCGGCCTGTGAAGCCTGTGGCCGAAAGCCCGTGGCCGGGCAGGTCGGGGGTGATGACCCGGTAGGATTGGGAGAGGCCGGGGATGGTGCGGGCGAAGCTGTGGCCGGAGGCTCCGGTGCCGTGGAGGAGGAGGAGGGTGGGGGCATCTTTTGGCCCGGTATCGATCACCCAGAACCGCTGGCGACCGGTGGAGATCAGGCTGGATTGGGCCTTGAAGGGCCAGTCGGCGGGGAGCGCGGCGGGGGTCATGTCAGGCCAGCGTTGCGGCAATCGCCCGGGCATCGGCGCGGGGGAGGGGGACGTAACGGCTGTGCATGGCTTGCGCCAGTTCAGCCAGCGCCGGTTGCGGGCGGTTGGCGACGTCGAGGGTGACGGCGGCGATTCCGGCGGCGCGGATGGCGGTGGCGATCTGGTGGGCGTCCTGTTGGGCCTGAACGCGGTCAGGCTGGCCGTTCAGCGCGATGTTGGCGCGACCGTCGGTGAGGAGCGCGAGGCTGGGGGTCATCCCCTGGCGGCGGGCGCGGAGGGCCGTGTCCAAGGCCGTGGCGAGGCCCGAGGCGAGGGGGGTGCCGCCGCCGCCGGGCAGGCCACGGAGGCGCGCCTTGGTGGTGGTCAGGCTGCGGGTGGGGGGGAGGATCAGTTCGGCCTGTTGTCCGCGCAGGACGACGAGGGCGACGTGATCGCGGCGGCTGTAGGCCTGGGCGAGCATCAGTTCGACGGCGCCTTTGGCTTCGCCGAGGCGGGCCATCGCGGAGGAGCCGGAGGCGTCGACGACGAAGATCAGGACGCGGTCGGAGACCTCTTTGTAGCGCTTGAGGCGAAAGTCGGAGCGGTGGACGATCAGGGCGCGGTCGTGTTGGTCGTGGCGTTTACGCAGGACTTGCCACGGGGCGGCTTGTCTGAGCGTGGCGACGAGGTCGATGCGGGACTGGCCGTCCGGGCGGCCGGGTCTTGACGGAAGCGGGCGGCCTCTGCGGTTGCCTGCTTTCGCGGAGCCGGTGCCGGAGGCTCCCCTCGCGGCGCGGTTGGCGCGGTCGGACTGGAGTTTGGCGAGGATGTCGGGGGGGAGTGCGGCTTGTGCGGCCTCGATCAGGAGGTCGGCGAGGTCCTGAAGGTCCTGCTCTTCCGGCTGGGAGTCGGGCGTTTCGGGTTGGTCCGGGGGCGGAGGTTCGGGCGGTTGGTCGGGTTGGGCTTCCGCCTCGGGCAGGGCG
>JBKDYO010000225.1:0-15898 GCA_046305855.1 Paracoccaceae bacterium | reverse complement strand
CGACGATCTTCCCGACGTGACGATCCGGGCCGAGATCGAACGCGTCCTGAAACTGCAACCCTGGTTCGCCTGGTGGAAGGGCCGCTGCCCGCTTCCCGGTTTCGGCGCGGGCCTCGTGATCGTCGGCGCGCACATGGACTCCACCGCGGGGTTCGAGCCCGGCTACTCCGCGCCCACCTCCCCCGCGCCAGGCCGCGACGACAACGGCTCCGGCCTCGCCGGGGTCCTGTCGCTGGCCCGCCACCTCCGCGCCTATGCCGGACGGCTGACCCACACCGTCCGTTTCTGCTTCTTCAACGCCGAGGAATCGGGCCTCGTCGGCTCCAAGGCCTATGCCGCGTCACTGAAGGCCGCCAAGGCCCCGGTTCGCGCGGTCGTCTGCATGGACATGATCGGCTACAACTCCGACGCCAACCGCATCTTCGAACTCCACGCCGGCTACACTGACCCCGCGATCCGCGACCTGAGCGTGCCGCTGGCCGACCGCGTGGCCACCGCCGCCGCGCAGCTTGGCCGCCTCGCGCCTGCGCAGGTCTACAAGGGCACCTCGACCTTCGGCGGGCCGGACCGGAACGTCTACGACGGCGCGATCAACCGCTCCGACCACGCGGCCTTTCACCAGCAGGGCTGGGGCGCAGTGCTGGCCAGCGAGGATTTCTTCGCCAACCTGCCCTCCGAGCCCGCAGCCGATGGCAACCCGAACTACCACCGCGCCGCCGACCAGATCACTGATCCCGCCTATGCCCGCGACATCGTCTGCGCCGTCGCCCGCGCCGTCACCCAGCTGGCGCTTTAGACCGCGGTCGCCCAAAATCCTTGAGTAAGGATTTTGTCAAATTCCTTCCTTAAGGAATTTGGATCAAGAGCCGCCGCCAAAAGTAAAGGGCGCGTAAATGCGCGCCCTCAACCTCTTGATTTTCTTCAGGCGGAAAACCTGTCCACCCTGAACAGCCTACTTCGCCACCCGCGCATTCCGCGTCGCGATCAGCTTCAGCCGCAGGGCGTTCAGCCGGATGAAGCCCTCCGCGTCCTTCTGATCATACGCCCCCGCGTCCTCCTCGAAGGTCACGTGCTTTTCAGAATACAGCGAATGCTCCGACCACCGCGCAACAGTCACTGCCCGGCCCTTGTACAGCTTGACCCGTACCGTGCCCGTCACATGCTCCTGCGTCTTGTCGATCAATGCCTGCAGCGCCTCCCGCTCGGGCGAGAACCAGAACCCGTTGTAGATAAGCTCGGCATAGCGCGGCATGATGCTGTCCTTCAGGTGGCCAGCCCCCGCGTCCAGCGTGATCTGCTCGATCCCCCGGTGCGCCTCCATCAGGATCGTCCCGCCCGGCGTCTCATAGACCCCCCGCGACTTCATCCCGACGAACCGGTTCTCCACCAGGTCCAGCACGCCCACGCCATGCTTGCCGCCGATTTCGTTCAGCCGCGTCACGATCGTCGCCGGGCTCATCGCCTCGCCGTTGATCGCCACCGCGTCGCCCTTCTCGAAGGTGATCTCCACCATCTCGGCTTGGTCAGGGGCTTCCTCGACCGGCACGCAGCGTTGCAGCACATAGTTCGGGAATTCCTCGGCCGGGTTCTCCAGCACGCGGCCCTCGGACGAGGTATGCAGAAGGTTCGCGTCGACCGAGAACGGCGCCTCGCCCCGCTTGTCCTTGGCGATCGGAATCTGGTTCGCCTCGGCGAACTCCAGCAACTTGGTCCGGCTGGTCAAGTCCCACAGCCGCCAAGGTGCTATCACCTTGATCGATGGGTCCAGTGCCGCCACCGACAGCTCGAACCGCACCTGGTCGTTGCCCTTGCCCGTCGCCCCATGCGCCACCGCATCGGCCCCGGTCTCATGCGCGATCCGCACCAGATGCTGCGAAATCAACGGCCGGGCGATGGAGGTGCCCAGCAGATACAGCCCCTCATACAGCGCATTCGCCCGGAACATCGGGAACACGAAGTCGCGCACGAATTCCTCGCGCACATCGACGATGTGGATGTTCTCCGGCTTGATCCCCATCAGGATCGCCTTCGCCCGGGCCGGTTCCAGCTCCTCACCCTGGCCGAGGTCGGCAGTGAAGGTCACCACTTCGCAGCCATACTCGGTCTGCAGCCACTTGAGGATGATCGAGGTATCGAGGCCGCCCGAATAGGCAAGGACGACTTTCTTGGGCTTCAGCATCGGGAAGGCTCCCCCATGGTTTTCCGGCGCGGTTTTGCTGGCGCTTAAAGCGAAACGACCGCGAGGGCAAGGATCGCGCCTGTATCCGCTACAATCGCAGCTTCATGTCGATTGCCTGAACCGCCGCCGCAACTTAAGGATGTGAAACTCAGCAATCAGGTGCCCGTGTGTCTACTCTTTCCATTCTTCGCCATTCCGTCCTTCAGATCCTTCGCCAGCCCGTTGACGTCCTGCGCATCTTCCTCGTGCCCCTGTCCGCCACGTTCCTGATCTTCAAGCTCACAGGACTGGCCTTCACCCTGTCGCCCTTCTACGTGAACATCGCCATCGCGCGCGGGCTGATGCCCTGGGGGCGGCTGGCAGTCGTGACGCTGGTGACCATGCTGATTGGTCTCTGGGCAGCCGCCGCCTGGCACCGCTTCATCCTGCTGGCAGAGCGACCGCGCGGCTTCTGGCCCACGGTGCCCTGGCCCGCTTACTGGGCTTTCGTCCGCCGCGGCCTGGTGGTCGGCGTGCTGATCCTGGGAATCATTTTCCTCGCCAGTGTCGCCTATGGGGTCGTTCTTGGCTTCGCCTTCGGCTTTACCAAGCGACCTCCCGGCCCGGTTGCGCATGTCATCGGCCTCTGCCTGTTCCTGCCCATCATGGTCCTGTCGCTGCCGCTGGCCGTGGTCCTTCCTGGTGCGGCCGTGCAATCCTCGCACAGCATGGGGGGTATCTGGTCACATATGTCCGGCAAGTTCTGGACCCTGCTGGGCCTTCTGATCGTGTTGATGGTTTTTGGCTACTTTTCCGGTGAGCTGCTTTCCTTTCTCGGCCTTTCGCCGCTGACCACGCGGGGCCTCGTCGTTGCGGGATTTCTGCAAAGCCTGCAGATCATCCTTTCGCTTTCGATCGTGACGACGCTCTATGGCCATTACATCGAAGGCCGCCCCTTGGCCTGAGGCTTGCGCCAAAGTCCCGCATCGGTCATGCCAAAGGGCATGACCGATTTTCCCACCCGTGCCCGCCACGCCACCACCGCCCTGCGCGAGCTCTTCCCCGAGACGCCGCTCCAGCGGAACGACTTCCTGTCTGCCCGCTACGACGCCGAGATCTGGCTCAAGCGCGAGGACCTGTCGCCCGTCCGCAGCTACAAGCTGCGCGGGGCCTTCAACGCGATGCGCAAGGTGCGCGCGCGGCAGCCGGACCAGCACCAGTTCGTCTGTGCCAGCGCCGGCAACCACGCGCAGGGCGTTGCCTTCGCCTGCCGGCATTTCGGAGTGCAGGGGGTCATCTTCATGCCCGTCACCACACCGCAGCAGAAGATCGACAAGACCCGCGTCTTCGGCGGTGACAATGTCCGGATCGAGCTGACCGGCGACTACTTTGACCAGACCCTCGCTGCCGCCCAAAGCTACTGCGCCGAAGCCCAAGCGCATTTCCTGTCACCGTTCGACGATGCCGACGTGATCGAGGGTCAGGCCTCCGTCGCCGTCGAGCTTCTGGAGCAGCTTGGCCGCGCACCGGACCTCGTGGTCCTGCCGGTTGGCGGGGGTGGCCTCTCCTCGGGCGTCACCGGCTATCTGCGCGACGTCGCGCCCGAGACCGGTTTTCGGTTCGTCGAGCCCCTTGGCGGGGCCAGCCTGACGGCTGCCCTGCAGGACGGCGCACCGACCAAGCTGCCCCGGGTCAACAGCTTCGTCGACGGGGCCGCCGTCGCACGGGTCGGGGACAAGACCTTTCAGATGCTGTCCTGGGTCGACCGCAATGACGTTCTCCTCGCCCCGGAAGACCGGATCTGCGTGACGATGCTCGAGATGCTGAACCACGAAGGCATCGTTCTGGAACCCGCAGGCGCGCTATCGCTGGACGTGCTGCCCGAACTGGCCGAGGAGATCCGGGGCAAGACCGTGGTCTGCGTCACCTCGGGCGGCAATTTCGACTTCGAACGTCTGCCCGAGGTCAAGGAACGCGCCCAGCGCTATGCGGGGCTGAAGAAGTACTTCATCCTGCGCATGCCACAGCGCCCCGGTGCCTTGCGCGAGTTCCTGAACCTGCTTGGGCCCGATGACGACATCACCCGGTTCGAATACCTGAAGAAATCCGCGCGCAACTTCGGTTCGGTCCTGATCGGGATCGAGACCAAGGCTGCCGACGGCTTTGCCGCCTTCACCGCCCGCATGGACGAAGCCGGCCTTGCCTTCCGGGACATCACCAATGACGAGGCCCTGTCCGAATTCCTGATCTGACCAGAGGTCGGTCACGTCCGTTGGGCGCAACCTGTGCGCGCGGCCGGGCCCTAGGCCGCACCCGCCCGGTCTGTGGCCAACCCGCCCAAGAGACTTGCCCGCGAAGCGCGCCAGACCGAGGCGACCAGCGACACGTCGACAAGGGCCCCTTCGCCCGCCGCAGCCATCCGTTCGCCGTCCTGGCAGATCGCCGCCAGGTCCGACAGGCCAAGGTTCAGCGCGCTGCCTTTCAGGAAATGCAGCTGCCCCTCGACCTCTTCCGCCGTGATCCCGCGCAGCAAGGCCTTCACGGCGCCCTCTGCCTCATCCAGGAACATATCGGCCACTTCGGCAAAGCCGTCCTCACCGATTTCGTCCTTCAACTCGTCAACCCGTTTCCAGTCGATCATCACACATCACCCGCAATAGGCTCCCACGGGCAGAGTGTCGCGTTGGCACCGTTAACAAATGGTCGCCGCCAGACCGCCATATCCGGCGCATTTTAGCATTCACCTGCCGTTAAGGCCTGCCGCTCAGGGTGGCGCCGATGAGGGGCAGGTGGATCAGTGTTTTCCGGCGTGATGAGGGTTGAAACAACGATGCAGGCGGCTGATGCGCCCCGGCATGTGCTGGTCGTCGATGACAGCCGGGCGCAACGCCATATGGTGTCGATGCAGCTTCACCGCTGGGGCTACCGGGTCAGCGAATGCGACTCCGGCCTTGCCGCGCTGGACCTTTGCCGCACGCAAAGCTTTGACATCATTCTCAGCGACTGGATGATGCCCGGCATGACGGGCTTGGAATTCTGCCGTGAATTCAGGGCTTTGGGTCGGGAATCCTATGGCTACTTCATCCTTCTGACGTCGAAGTCCGAAAAGACCGAAATCGCCGACGGGCTTGAGGCCGGGGCCGACGACTTCCTGACCAAGCCCGTCGCCTCGAACGAGTTGCGCGCCCGGCTGCGCGCGGGGGAACGGATGCTTGCCATGCAGGCCGAGGTTCTGGCCAAGAACAAGGTGATCAGCTCCACCCTGGCCGAGTTGCAGAAGCTGTACGATTCGCTCGACCGCGACCTGATCGAGGCGCGAAAGCTGCAGCAGACCCTCGTGCGCGACCGGGTGCGGGACTACGGCTGGTCGAAGGTGTCCCTCCTTCTGCGCAACTCGGGCCGCGTTGGCGGCGATCTGGTGGGCAGCTTCCGCGTCGATGCCGACCGGATCGTGGCCTATTCCATCGACGTCTCCGGCCACGGCGTCGCGTCGGCAATGATGACCGCGCGGCTTGCAGGCTTTCTGACCGGCTCGTCACCCGAGCAGAACCTCGCCTTCGGCAAAAGCCCGGACGGCACGCATCACCTCTTGCCGCCCGAAACCGTGGTCGAACGCTTCAACCGCCTGATGCTAGACGAAATCCAGGCCGAACAATACTTTACCATCGCCTTCGCGGTGATCGACCGCGCGCGCGGCCTGCTTAGTCTGGTGCAGGCCGGCCATCCGCATCCGGTTCTTTTGCGGGCGGACGGCACGATGGAGAAACTCGGGCAAGGCGGTCTTCCGGTCGGCCTGATCCCCGATGCTGTCTTCGAACGGAACGATCTGCCCTTCGGCCCGGGCGACCGGCTGGTGCTCTTCTCGGACGGTTTCACCGAATGCCCGCTGCCATCGGGCGATGATTTCGGTGAGGACGGTCTTGCCGAAAGCCTGCAGAAGTCGGCGCATCTTTCCGGGTCCGACCTCTTGGAGGCGCTGGTCTGGGACCTGACCCAGCAGGCGGGCTGCGATTCGTTTCCCGACGACGTCTCGGGCGTCGTGGTCGACCTTCTACCGCAATAGGCCCGCCAGCATTCCCCGGTCCCCGGGATTGCCCAGAAGGTCCAGCGCCCGATGGACCGGGAGCCAGACGGCAGAATGCCCCGCCTCGCTCGGCGGGCCCAGTCGCAGCACCGGGCGGCCCAAGTAGACCGTGCACAGCTTCTCGGCCCACAGGTCATATTCCGGCATATAGGTGAACCGCCGGAACGCGCCCAGCCGCCGGGTCACCTCGATTTTCCAGCCTGTTTCTTCAAAGACTTCGCGGTGCAGGGCCGCAATCGGCTGCTCTCCCTTGTCAATGCCGCCGCCGGGCAACTGAAACTCGGGCACGGGTGCGGCCTGATGCGTGGCCAGGATGTGATCCCCCCGCAAAAGCACGGCATAGACCCCCGGTCGTCGGGTATAGCGCTGCCCCGGTTGCACCGCCTCGCCATAGCGTCGGATCATCCCTGCCCCCTTGGACCTTCGGTTGCTCTGCCTATATAGGCGCGATATGCCAAGTCTGGCAGCATCAGGAAATCCCCTATGACCATTGGTTCCCAAATCGCCTGGGACGACACCGTCCTGCCTTTCCAGCTTGATGCCTCGGGCATCCGGGGCCGCGTCGCGCGGCTGGACGGGGTGCTGGACCAGGTGCTGAAAAAGCACGCCTACCCGTCCGCGATCGAGGCGCTGGTGGCCGAGATGGCGCTTCTGACCGCGCTGATCGGTCAGGCCGTCAAGCTGCGCTGGAAGCTGTCGCTGCAAGTGCGCGGCAAGGGCCCGGCCCGGCTGATCGCGACCGATTACTACGGCCCGACCGAAGACGGCGAACCTGCGCGCATCCGCGCCTATGCCAGCTATGATGCTGAACGGCTGGACCCGACTGCCAATCCGTTCAGCCAGATCGGCGAAGGCTATTTCGCCGTTATGATCGACCAGGGCGAAGGCATGGTGCCCTACCAGGGCTTCACGCCCATCGCCGGGGGCAGCCTGTCGTCCTGCGCCGAGACCTACTTTGCCCAGTCCGAACAGATCCCGACCCGTTTTGCGCTCGCCTTTGGTGAAAGCGCCGAACCCGGGCGTCCGCTGCATTGGCGGGCGGGCGGCATCATGTTGCAGCACATGCCCAGCATCGGCGGCGTGGCGGCGGAACAGGGCAGCGGCGAAGGCGGGCTTCTGACCCATGCCGATATCCTTGGCGGCGCCGAATCGGACAACTGGAACCGGGCCAATATCCTCCTCGACACGGTGGAAGAGCTGGAAATGATCGGCCCCTCGGTCGCTCCGACTGATCTGCTGGTCCGGCTCTTTCACGAGGAAAGCCCTCGCGTCTTCGACGCCCAGCCCGTGCGCTTTGGCTGTTCCTGCTCGGAAGACAAGGTGCGCAACACCATGTCGATCTACAGCCAGAAGGACATCGCCCAGATGACGACCGAGGCCGGTATCGTCACGGCCGATTGCCAGTTCTGCGGCGCGCATTACGAACTGGACCCGAAGACGCTGGGGTTCGAGGCAAAGGCATCCCAGGACATCCCGGTTCGATGAGCGATCCCGTCGAGGTCCGGCTGGAACAGGCGCTGCGACTTCCAGCCGGGCCGTCCTCGGACTTCGACCTGAACCCCGGTATCCGCCCCGCGGCCGACAAGCCCCTGCGCCCGGCCGCCGTGCTGGTGCCGGTCTGGCTGCGGCCCGAAGGCGCGGGCCTGATCCTGACCAAGCGGTCGTCGCACCTGAAGCACCACCCGGGCCAGATCGCCTTTCCCGGTGGCAAGGTTGATGCAACCGACGCCGGACCGATGGCCGCCGCCCTGCGCGAGGCGCAAGAGGAAATCGGGCTTCCCCCCGACCGCGTCGAAATTCTGGGCGCGCTTCCGGTCCACGAAACGGTCACCGGCTTTGCCGTGACGCCTTTTGTCGGTCTGGTTCGCGGGGCCTTCGACCCGACCCCGGAAGCGGGTGAAGTCGAAGAGGTCTTCTCCGTCCCCCTGTCCCATGTCCTGACCCCCGCCCGCTTTGCCATCGAACGGCGGCAGTGGATGGGCGTCTGGCGCCGCTATTATGCCGTGCCGTACGGCCCCTATTACATCTGGGGCGCCACCGCGCGTATCCTGCGGGGGTTGGCAGACCGGGTAGGGCAATGAAGATCGCAGGAGACTGGCTGGCCCATCCGGGCACGCAAGGCCTGATGCAGGCGCTGGAAGCGGCGGGCCACAAGGCCTTGTTCGTGGGCGGCTGCGTCCGCAACGCGCTGATGGCGGTCCCGGTTTCGGACATCGACATTTCCACTGATGCACCTCCCGAAACTGTCTCCGACCTTGCCGAAGCCGCAGGCTTCAAACCCGTCCCGACCGGCATCGACCACGGCACCGTGACCGTCGTGGCAGAAGGCAAACCGCACGAGGTCACCACCTTCCGCCGCGACGTCGAAACCGATGGCCGCCGCGCCGTGGTGGCCTTCTCCACCCGGATCGAGGAAGACGCCCAGCGCCGCGACTTCACGATGAACGCGCTTTACGCTGACCGCCACGGCCATGTCATCGACCCCCTGAACGGCCTTCCCGACCTGCAATCCCGACGCGTCCGCTTTGTCGGCGACCCCGAGACCCGCATCCGCGAGGATTACCTGCGCATCCTTCGCTTCTTTCGCTTTCACGCCACCTACGGCGACCCGGATCAAGGCCTCGACCCCGAAGGCCTCGCCGCTTGCGCCGCGCTGGCCGAAGGCCTTGACGGCATATCGAAAGAACGCATCACCGCCGAACTCCGCAAGCTCCTCAGCGCCCGTGATCCGGCCCCCGCCGTCGCCGCAATGGCGCAGTCCGGCATCCTGACCCGTATCCTGCCCGGCTCCGACCCGCGCGTGCTTGCCCCCCTGATCCATCTAGACGCAGCCGAGCCGCCGCACTGGCTGCGTCGCCTCTCCGTCCTCGGCGGCGAGACCGCCGACCTTCGCCTCTCGAAGGCCGAGGCCCGCGACCTCGCCGCCCTCCGCGCCGCCCTCGGGACCAGCGAAACCCCGGCGGTCCTCGGCTTTACCCTCGGCGCGCCGCTGGCCACTGATGCCCTCCTGGCCCGTGCCGCAAGCCTTGGCGGCCACACACCGAAGGATTGGCAGTCCGAAACACGGCGGGGCGCCAAGGCCCGTTTTCCCGTCACCGCCGCCGACCTCATGCCCGCCCTGCAAGGCGAGGCGCTGGGGGCGCGTCTGAAGGACCTTGAAGCCCGCTGGCTCGCCTCCGACCTCACCCTCAGCCGCGACGACCTCCTCAAAGGGGCGTGACATTCCGCCGCGATTCGGCTAAGCATCGCCCACCCAAGAAGGAGACCAGCATGGAACACGGGATCTCATTTCAGCTCGCCTGAGTTGACCGGTCCCGTCGTGGCGGTCGCTCTTAGCCCCGCCTCCGCCCATCGCTGCTACCTTCCAGGGTCTTCCCCATGTTCCGTTTTCTCGAAAACCTCGTCGATCCCTATCAGCCCTATGTTGAGCAGGACGCGCCCCCCACTCGGCTCTGGCCGTTCCTGAAGGATTACATCCGCCCGTTCAAAGGCATCTTCGCGATCACCGCCCTGTTCTCGGTCGGCAATGCGGTCTTGGACGTCGGCATGATCTGGTACCTCAGCCGCCTCGTCGACCTGATGACCGGCCAGTCCCCCCAGGCCTTCCTGGAAAACCACTGGGGCGAAATCCTGATTGCGGCCCTCGTGATCCTGATCGTCCGGCCCCTGGTCGCTGGCGGGTCCGTCGGCCTGTTGCACAACACGATCCTCACGAACTTCGGCACGATGATGCGCTGGCGGGCGCACCGGCATGTGCTGCGCCAGCCCGTCGGCTGGTTCGAAAGCGACTTCGCCGGCCGCATCGCCAACCGCATCATGCAGGCCCCGCCCGCCGCCGGGGACGCGGTCTTCCAGGTCTTCGACATGGCCGCCTTCGCCGCCGCCACCTTCCTGGGTGCGCTTCTGATGCTGGCCGACGCCGACCCCCGGCTGATGATCCCGCTTCTGATCTGGCTGGTCGCCTACATCGCCCTCATGCGCTGGACCATCCGCCGCGCTGGCCCCGCTGCCACCGCCTCCAGCGACGCCCGCAGCGCGGTCACGGGTCGCGTCGTGGACAGCTATACCAACATCCACTCGGTTAAGCTTTTCGCCCACCAGTCCAGCGAAGAGAACTACGCCAAGGAATCCATCGAAAACGCCCGCACCACCTTCCAGAAGGAAATGCGGATCGTCACCAAGATGGACGTAGCGCTGACCTTCATCAACGGGCTGATGATCCTCGGCGTCTCCAGCCTCGCCATGTGGCTCTGGACCCACGACCTTGCCACCGTCGGAGTCGTGGCTGGGGCGGTCGCTCTAGTCCTGCGGCTGCATTCGATGACCTATTGGATCATGTGGGCCTCGACCCAGCTCGTGCAGAACCTCGGCACGCTCGCCGAAGGGATGGAGACGATTGCCCAGCCTGTCACCCTGGTAGACAAGCCGGGTGCCCAGTCGCTCGACTTCCGCGACGGCCTTCTGGAGATCAAGGACGTCTCCCACCACTACGGCCGCGGCTTCGGCGGGCTGAAGAACGTCAGCCTCACCATCCGTCCCGGTGAAAAGATCGGCGTCGTCGGCCGCTCCGGCGCGGGGAAGTCCACGCTGGTCAAGCTGATCCTGCGCTTCTACGACACCGAAAGCGGAGCCATCCTGATCGACGGGCAGAACATCGGCGACGTGACGCAGGAATCCCTCCGCCAGAAGATTGGCATGGTCCAGCAGGACTCGTCGCTCCTCCACCGCTCGGTCCGCGACAACATCCTCTACGGCCGCCCTCAGGCCACCGAGGCCGACATGATCGCCGCCGCGAAGAAGGCCGAGGCGCATGACTTCATCCTGACCTTGGAAGACCCCCAGGGTCGCCAGGGCTATGACGCCCATGTCGGCGAGCGGGGCGTGAAGCTGTCGGGCGGCCAGCGCCAGCGGGTTGCCCTGGCCCGTGTGATCCTGAAGGACGCCCCGATCCTGATCCTGGACGAGGCGACCTCGGCCCTCGACAGCGAGGCCGAAGCCGCGATCCAGACCGCGCTTTACGGGGTGATGGAGGGCAAGACCGTGATTGCCATCGCGCACCGCCTGTCGACCATCGCCGCAATGGACCGGATCGTGGTGCTGGAGGACGGCGCAGTCGTCGAAGACGCCCCTCATGCCGAGCTTCTGCGCAAGGGCGGGCTTTACGCCCGGTTCTGGGCACGTCAGTCGGGCGGTTTCATCGGTCTGGACGAAGAAGCGGCGGAATAGCCAAGACCCCGAATTTTCGTCGAAAATTCGCGATCTTTTGCGGAACCGGCGCGACGCCGGTTTCGCAAGCCCTTGCTTCACCCCGCAGACCGGCCTACCTCACCCTCATGAGTGCCCTTCAAAGCCTCGGCTCCCTCATCGACGCCTTCCGTCCCGCTGACGGCCCGCCGCCGCAGCGGCTGGGCGCCTTCATGCGCTGGTCGCTTGCCGGGTCATGGCCGATGCTGGTCGTCGCCGGCATCCTTTCCTCCCTCGCCGGCGTGACCGAGGTTGTCAGCGCTCTCATCCTCGGCTGGGTAATCGACGCTGCCGTGAACTCGGGCCCCACCGACTTCTTCACGGCGCACTGGAGCCTCGTCGTCTGGTTCCTCGTCTTCTACATCCTCCTCCGCCCGCTGGCCTTCGCGGTCTCCTCGGCGTCGAACAGTATCATCATCGGCCCGAACGTGATGCCGCTGGTCCTGTCGCGCCTGCACCGCTGGACGCTCGGTCAGGCCGTCACCTTCTTCGACAACGACTTCGCCGGTCGCATCGCGCAAAAACAGATGCAGGCCGCCCGCGCCGTCACCGATGTCGCGACCGAAGTCATCAACACCGTCTGCTTTGCGCTGGCCTCTGTCATCGGATCGGTCGCCTTCCTGATCGCCGTGGACATGAAGGTCGCCGCCGCGCTTCTGGTCTGGTTGGTGGCCTACATCTTCCTCATCCGCTTCTTCATGCCGATGATCCGCACCAACTCCGCTGCCCGGGCCTCGTCGCGCGCCATGGTTTCGGGGCAGGTCGTCGACACGATCACCAACATCAAGACGGTGAAGCTGTTCGCCCACGCCGCCTTCGAGGATCGCGTCGCCCTCGACGCGATGGAGGTCTTCCGCGAGCGCAGCCTCGAGTTCGGCGTCATCTCCACCTGGTTCCGCTTTGCCCTGATGCTGCTGGCCGGGATCCTCCCGGTCCTCCTGATCGGCGGCACTGTCATGCTCTGGCAACAGGGCGCGGCCAGTGCAGGTGACATCGCCGCCGCCGGGGCCATTGCGCTGCGCATCGCGCAGATGTCGGGCTGGGTCAGCTTCACGCTGATGTCGATCTACACGTCCGTGGGCGAAGTCGAAGATGGCATGCGCACCCTTTCGGTCCCGCACACCCTCGCCGATGCCGAAGACGCCATGCCCTTGCCCCGCGTGAAGGGCGAGATCCGCTTTGACAACGTCACCTTCGCCTATGGCCGAAAGCGTGGCGGGGTGCAGGGCATCGACCTGACCATCCGTGCCGGGGAAAAGCTTGCGA
This sequence comes from Paracoccaceae bacterium, assembly GCA_046305855.1. Lineage (GTDB taxonomy): Bacteria > Pseudomonadota > Alphaproteobacteria > Rhodobacterales > Rhodobacteraceae > Tabrizicola. Next base: position 3,146 of record JBKDYO010000225.1, on the reverse strand, counting down.
TCGTCGGGGCCAGCGGTGCGGGGAAATCCTCGCTCGTCTCGCTGCTTCTGCGGCTGTACGACCCGGAAGAAGGGGTCATCTCGGTCGATGACCACGATCTGCGCAGCATCACGCAGGAAAGCCTGCGCCGTCAGATCGGCATGGTCACGCAGGAAACCGCGATGTTCAACCGGTCGGCGCGCGACAACATCGCCTATGGCCGCCCCGAGGCCTCGCAGCCCGAGATCGTGGACGCCGCCAAGGCCGCCGAGGCGGATGAGTTCATCTCGACCATGCTCGACCACAATGGCCGCAAGGGCTACGACGCCTTCCTTGGCGAACGCGGGGTCAAGCTGTCCGGCGGCCAGCGCCAGCGCATTGCCCTCGCCCGCGCTTTCCTGAAGGACGCCCCGATCCTGGTGCTGGACGAGGCCACCTCCGCCCTCGACTCCGAAGTCGAGGCCTCGATCCAGGAAGCTTTGGGTCGCGTGATGCAGGGCAAGACCGTCCTTGCCATCGCGCACCGTCTGTCCACCATCGCCGCGATGGACCGGATCATCGTGATGGACCGTGGCCGGATCGTCGAACAGGGCAGCCATGCCGACCTTCTGGCGCAGGGCGGCCTTTACGCCCGCTACTGGAACCGGCAATCAGGCGGCTTCATCGGCGTAGAAGACGAAGCGGAAGCGGCAGAGTGATCGTCACCATCGAACGGCTGGGCCACCTTGGCCATGGCATCGCGCCCGGTCCCGTCTATGTCCCGGGCACCCTGCCCGGCGAGGTGGTCGAGGGCACGCCCGACGGCGACCGCCTGACGGACCCGAAGATCATCACCCCCTCGCCCGACCGGGTAAAGCCGCCATGCCGCCACGCCCGAACCTGCGGTGGGTGCCAGTTGCAACATGCCTCTGACGCCTTCGTAGCCCGCTGGAAACAAGAGGTGGTTGAGACCGCCCTTGCCGGTCAGGGCCTGACTGCCGACTTCCTTCCCTTGGTGACGTCGCCCCCGAACTCCCGCCGCCGCGCCACCCTTTCGGCCCGCCGCACCAAGTCCGGCGTGTTGATCGGCTTTCACGGCCGCGCCTCGGACACCATTGCGGAAATTCCCGACTGCCAGCTTCTTGCGCCCGGCATCCTTGCCGCTTTTCCCGGCCTGAAGGCGCTGGTCACTGCCGGGGGCTCGCGCTCCAGTGAGCTGTCCTTGCAAGTCACCCTGACGCGTGGCGGCCCGGATGTCGTGGTCACCGGCGGCAAACCCCTGGACAGCGGGCTCCGCATGGACCTCGCCCGCCTGGTGGAAACCCACGCCTTCTCCCGCCTGACCTGGGACGGCGAGACGGTGGCGCTGCGCGACCGGCCCGCACTGACAATGGGCCGCGCCACCGTCGTCCCCCCTGCCGGGGCTTTCCTGCAAGCCACGCAAGAAGGCGAAGCCGCCCTCTTGTCGGCGGTCCGCCAAGCCCTCGGCCCCCAGAAGCGCGTCGTCGACCTCTTCTCCGGCGTCGGCACCTTCAGCTTGCCTTTGGCGGAAACCATGGAGGTCCACGCCGTCGAAGGCGACGCCGCGATGACCAAGGCCCTCGACCTCGCCGCCCGCAACACCCCCGACCTCCACCGCATCTCCACCGAAACCCGCGACCTCTTCCGCCGCCCGCTTGAACCGGACGAGCTGAACCGCTTCACCGGCGCCGTCATCGACCCGCCCCGCGCCGGGGCCGAGGCGCAGACCGCCACCCTCGCCGCCTCGACCATACCGGTGATCGCCGCCGTCTCCTGCAACCCGGTGACCTTCGCGCGCGACGCCAAGGTCCTGACCGGCGCGGGCTACCGCCTGACCTCGGTCCAGGTCATCGACCAGTTCCGCTGGTCCACCCATGTCGAGCTTGTCGCCCGCTTCACGCGCGAGGCCTGACAATTCCGTGAAGCCAAAGCCCGGCCAGCCGTCTAGCCAAGGCGGCCAGTTTCCTGTATCCATTGGAAAAAAACACGGGCAGTCTACAGGCGGACAAGGGAATGCGGTTCTTCAAGCTATTTGCGATCCTCGTGATCGTTCTCGGACTGGCGGGCTGCGGCTCGAAGTTCAAGCGCTACAACGGCCCCGAAGTCACGCAGGTCCAGGTCCACAAGGCCGACCGCAAGATGTACCTCTTTCACAATGACAAGGTGCTGAAGTCCTACGACATCGCGCTTGGCTTCGCGCCTGAAGGCCACAAGCAGTTCGAAGGCGACGGCAAGACGCCCGAAGGCCAGTATTTCATCAGCCACAAGAATCCGGACTCGCAATACCACCTGTCGCTCGGAATCTCCTACCCGAACGAGGCGGACGTGGCCTTTGCCGAAGCCCAGGGCAAGTCGCCCGGCGGGGACATCTTCATCCACGGCGCCCCGAACACCCGCGTGTCGAAACGCGACTGGACCTGGGGCTGCATCGCGCTTACCGACAAGGAAATGGAGCGGGTGTACTCGATGGTCAAACCCGGCACGCCGATCTACATCCTGCCGTAAGCCATGAAAAAGGGGCCCGCAGGCCCCTGTTCCGCGCCAGTTGACCCTGGTTCAGGCCCCGGTCACCATCGTCCACCAGATCTTGCCACCTGGCTCCTGGAACCAGGCAAAGCCCAACTTGGTCGCCAGCGGATCCATGATCACCACACGCGTATCGGGTTGCGCCATCCAAGACGACAGCGTCTCCAGCTCGGTCTCGTAGGTCTCCGAGATGTTCTCGCCCAGAAGCCGCCCGGTGAACCCGCTGCGCTGCGCCCGCACCAGCGGCGACGAGCCGTCCGAGCCGAAATGCCAGGGCCGGTTCTGCACCGACATGTCGCGCGAATGGGTTTCCGCAGCGGCGTTCAGGTTCGCGTCGAACGCGACCGGAGGCAGCGCCTTGGCGGCGCGCAGGGTGTTCATCGAGTCCAGAAAGCGGAACGACACTTCGCGCGCATCCGAAATCCGGTAGACACGCGGCAAGGGCTTGCCGTCCGCGCCGACCTGCGGTGCGCTGGTCGAGCCGCAGGCTGCCAGGGTCAGGCCGACGCCCGTCAGCAGGAATACACGTCTGTTCATTCTGTCCACCAGTTCAAAGCCGACTGCCGCGGCTGTTCGCGCACTCCTTAGCGGAAGCTGGCGGCAGGATCAAACGGGCTTCTGCTCTTCGGCGGATGCCGACA
>JBKDYO010000224.1:0-10393 GCA_046305855.1 Paracoccaceae bacterium | reverse complement strand
AACCCCGGCCCGGTGGTGATCGGCGCGGCGCAAGGCGCAAGCTGCTTCGGCCCGGCTTACGAGTTCCTGTTCATCCTGGAAACCGCCCTCCGCCGCGCCAAGGTGCGGGACCGGGTGCCGATGACCTTCGTCACGCCCGAGCCTTACATCGGCCACCTCGGGCTGGATGGAGTCGGCGACACCAAGGGCCTTCTCGAAAGCCAGATGCGCGAGAAGCACATCAAGTGGATGACCAACACGCGCATCAAACGGGTCGAGGAAGGCCACATGTTCGTGGAAGAAGTCGGCCAAGATGGCGTGGCGAAGCCCGAAAAGGACCTGCCCTTTGCCTTCTCGATGATGCTACCCGCCTTCCGGGGGATCAAGCCGGTCGCCGGGATCGAGGGCCTGAGCAATCCGCGCGGCTTCACCATCGTCGACAAGCACCAGCAGAACCCGAAGTACAAGAACGTCTTCGCCGTCGGCGTCTGCGTGGCAATCCCGCCGATGGGGCCGACCCCGGTGCCCTGTGGCGTCCCGAAGACCGGCTTCATGATCGAATCCATGGTCACGGCCACCGCCCACAACATCGGCAACATCGTGCGCGGGAAGGAACCCGACAGTGTCGGGACCTGGAACGCGGTCTGCCTTGCCGACTTCGGCGACGGGGGCATCGCCTTTGTGGCCCAGCCACAGATCCCGCCCCGCAACGTCAACTGGTCATCCTCGGGCAAGTGGGTCCACTTGGCCAAGGCGGGGTTCGAGAAATACTTCATCCGCAAGCTGCGGAAAGGGACGTCCGAGCCCTTCTACGAAAGCCTCGCCCTGAAGGTGCTGGGCATCGACAAGCTTAAAGAAACCACGAAAGGATAAATGATGACGATCGACACTGCTGTTTTGCGTTTTGCCGGGGTCATGGTCCTGCTCAGCGTCGTGCTGACCGCCTATGTCTCACCCCTGTTCATCTGGTTCACCGTGTTCATCGGGCTGAACCTGCTGCAATCGTCCTTCACCGGCTTCTGCCCGGCAGCGATGGTGTTCCGGGCGCTTGGTGCTAAAAGGGGCTGTGCGTTCGAGTGAGAGCGGAGATGAAGATGGCAGAGATCCTGGAAGGCTTCGGCGGCACGCCGGAACAGGCCTCGCGTGCGGTAGCGCTGTTGAAATCGCTGTCGCACGAGGGACGGCTGCAGATTCTCTGCTGTCTCGTCGACGGCGAGCTGAGCGTCACCCAACTTGCCGAGGCGCTGGGGTCAACTCCTGTCAGCGTCTCGCAACAGCTGATGCGGCTGCGGGCCGAAGGCATCGTCCAGACCAGGCGCGAAGGCAAAAGCGTGATCTACAGCCTTGCTCGCGAAGAGGTCGCCACCGTCGTCACCGCGCTGCGCGACGCGTTCTGCCGACGGCACTGACGGCCGCGTCGACCGCCCGGGTCAGCCCTAAACCGCGCGAAAGTCTCGGGCTTGTGTGCTCAGTCGTTCGGGATCGATATCGGGGACATCGGCAATCAGCAGCGCCGGGTAGTCCCCGGCCTGAGCCAGAACCTCGCCATGCGGGCCGGCGATCAGACTGCCACCGACATAGGTCAGGTCCCGCTCGGACCCGCAGTAGTTGGCGTAGGCGATGGCCAGCCCATGATTGGCGGCCATGGCCGGGACCGTGTGCCGGACCACATGAAAATACGGTGTCATGTTTGCGGTAGGGACCAGGATCACTTCGGTCCCCAGTTGCGCCAGGGCGGCAACATGCGGGGCGAACTCGACGTCGTAGCAGATCAGAAGGGCCGCCTTGCGACCGGCCAGCGTGAAGGTGACGTAGGCGTCACCGGCGGTGAAGATCGCCTTTTCGCGGGGACCGTACAGCTGCACCTTTCGATAGCGCGCGCATTCCTGTCCCTCAGGGCCGATGCACAGCGCGGTGTTGTAGACAGTTGCACCCTGCGCTTCGGCATAGCCCAGAACCAGCGCGGTGCCCGCCGCCGCCGCCGCCGCAGACAGCCGCTGCAGCGCGGGCGCCCCATCGGCAAGCGCTTGCGCGGCCGGATCAGCGAGATTGTAGCCCGGAAGAAAGACCTCCGGCACGACCAGGACATCCGCCTTGGCCGCCCCGGCAGCGCTCAGCGCCCGTTCGATCTGGTCGAGGGCGGCATCGATATCCCCTTCGGGCGACGGGGTCTGCAGGACGGCAAGACGCATGGGTTTCCTAGAAAAGTTGACCGCGCGCGCCACCACGACAGGGCGCGCGCGGCGGATGGACCGGACTATTTCTTCAGGTTGATCCAGATCGCGTCGTAAAGCTTCTGGGTCGCTTCATCGCAAACCTGAATGAAGCTTCCGGCAGGCGCGGTTGCTGGCGGATTGTTCTCCGGGCTGGACTTGATTGCCTCATCCAGGAACGGCTCCACCCCCATCACGCCAGAGGTATAGGCGGCATAGTTGGTGACTGCCGCGGCATTTTCGGGCTGCAGCAGGAAATTCATGAATTTCAGCGCGTTATCCCGGTTCGGCGCATCCTTCAAGAGGACCATGTTGTCCATCCAGACGACGAAGCCCTCTTTCGGATAGGCGTATTCGACGTTCGCCCCTTCCGCCCGCGCCTTGGCCGAGAATCCGTTGTAGATCATCCCCGCCGCCGCATCGCCCGACACCAGCACATCCTTCGCCGTGTCCGACCCGAAGCTGGCCCAGTTCGCCTTGGCCGCAACCAGCATGTCCGACAGCGCCTTCAGCTGCGTCTTGTCGGTCGAACACTGCGGGACGCCCATGTAGATCGAGCCCAGCGCCAGAACCTCGCCCTGGCTGTCCAGCACGTTGATCTTGCCCTTCAGCTCGTCCGGCGGATTGAAGATGATGCCAAGCGTGTTGATGTCGCCCTGATAGACATCGCGGTTCACGCTGAACGCGGTCGACCCCCACTGATAGGGGATCGAGGATTTGCGGCCCGGGTCGAAGGGCACGTCCAGCCATTTCGGGTCGATATTGGCATAGTTCGGCAGTTCTTCGGGGGTGAAGCTGTCCAGAAGGCCCTCGCCCCCCATGATCTGCACCATGTAGTCGCCCGGCACGGCCACGTCATACTGCCCCAGCTTCCCGGCCTTCAGGGCGGCAAGCATGGCTTCGTTGCTGTCGTAGGTGTCGATCGTCACCGCGATCCCGGTCTCGGCGGTGAACTTGTCGACCAGCTCCTGCGGGATGTACTCGAACCAGTGATAGACCTTAAGCTCGCCCTCGGCAAAGGCGGGGCTGGCCAGCAGAAAGGCAAGTGTCGTCAGGCGGAACTTCATCTCTCATGTCTCCTTGTCGGGGTTATGGGCTTCTGCGGCCCTTGCGGTTGATCAGGTAGGACAATGTCACAAACAGGATCGATACGACCAGCATCAGCGTCGATATGGCCATGATGTTCGGCTTGATCCCCTGCTTCACCGATCCGAAGATCGCGGTCGGCAAGGTCTCCATCCCGGCACCTTTCACGAAATTCGTGATGATGAAGTCATCAAGCGAAATGATGAAGGCCAGAAGGAACCCCGAGATCACCCCGGGCGCCAGAAGCGGGAACAGGATCAGGCGGAACGCCTGCCAGCGGGTCGCGTAAAGATCGCGCGCCGCCAGTTCGTATTGATCCTCGATCCCCTGCAGACGTGCCGAAATCGGCAGATAGGCGAAGGGGATGCAAAAGGTGATATGGGCGACAAGGACGGTCAGGTAGCCCGTCGTCAGTCCGATCATGCTGAAGAAGATCAGCGTTGCCACCGCCGTCACGATCTCTGGCACCATCAGTGGCATGTTGATCAGCGCGAAGGTGGCCCTCTTGCCCCGGAACCGCCCCCCGCGCACCATCGCCACCGCCGCCGCCGTCGCAATGGTCGTCGCAGCTGTGGCGGCCATCACGGCAATGGTCAGCGAATTCCACGCCGCCTGCCCGAACCGCTCCGACTCGGGCCCGGTAAAGACCTCGGCATACCAGCGCAGCGAAAAGCCGCCCCAGCTGGTGATCGAGGTCGACCCGTTGAACGAATAGGCCATGATGACCAAAAGCGGTGCATAAAGGACCACAAGACACAGGATGGTCATGCCCAGAAAGCCGGGGTAATGCCGCACGCCTTTCATGCCGCCCCCCCCTTCGCCGCCGACCTTGCGTAGAACAGAAGCGCGATCATCACGAGCGTCATCAGAATCATCGACACCGCCGCCCCGAACGGCCAGTTGCCCAGACTGCCCTTGAACTGCTCGTCGATCAGCGACCCGATCATGAAGGTCTTGGCGCCCCCCAACAGGTCTGGCGCAAGGAACGCCCCCAGCGAGGGGATGAAGACCAGAAGACAGCCCGCCACGATCCCTGGCCGCACGATGGGCAGCACGATCTCGCGCAGCGTCACCCAGCGCGTGGCGTAAAGGTCCGCCGCCGCCTCGGACAGGGCAAAGTTGTAGCGCTCGACCGCCGCATAGATCGGCAGCACCATGAAGGGCAGATAGCTGTAGAACAGGCCCAGTTGCACTGCGAGGTTGGTATTGACCAGCGGTAGCGGGCTGTCGATCAAACCGATGCCGATCAGCGCTTCGTTCAAGGGTCCGTTGTCGCGGATCAGGAACTTCAGGCTGACCGTCCGGATCAAGAGGTTCACCCAATAGGGAATGGTGATCAGGAACAGCCAAATGCCCCGGCTTGCTGCGGGCCGTGTGGCGATGAACCAGGCCGTCGGAAATCCGATCAGCAGGCAGAAGATCGTGGCCAGAAGCGCCTGCCAGATCGACCGCAGGAAGATGGCGATGTAGGTCCATTCCAGAACCGGTGGCTCGTCGCCGAACAGGCCCCGGTTCAGGAAGAACTGGTCATAGGCCGCCAGCGAGAACTGCCACTCGACCCCGCCGCGGAATTCCTTGGTCAGAAAGGAATAGACCGCCATAAGCGCGACCGGCAGGACCAGAAAGATGCCGATGGCAATCCAGGTGGGCAGCAACAGCGCGCCCACCACTCCGCGGTAGCCATCGCCGCCCTGCGGGGCCTGATCAGCGATCGGCCCCGCCATCAGTCGGCCAACAGGCGCGCAGCACCGTCCTCGATCCGCAGCCCTACCCGGGTCCCGACCGACGGCACCGCGATCCGGGCCGAATTCTGGATGCGGACATGCATTTCCGCCCCGCCGTCCAGCCGGGTCAACAGCTGCAGGTCGGTACCCAGATAGACCACCCGCTCCACCGTGACATCAAGATCACCACCCGACGCGACCAGCGACACCCGCTCGGGCCGGATCGACAGGTGGTGCAGCCCGCCCGTGTCGCTTGCGGCCGGGCAGGTCAGCTCGTGGCCACCGGGCAGAACGACCCGGGCCATCCCTCCCGCGACCGAGGCCACGTCGACCTGCAAGAGGTTGGTCTCGCCAATGAAATCCGCGACAAAGCGGTTGACCGGGGCCTCGTAGATGTCGCGCGCAGTGCCGATCTGCTGGACATGTCCCGCGCTCATCACCGCGATGCGGTCGGACATGGTCAGGGCTTCTTCCTGATCATGGGTGACAAAGATGAAGGTGATGCCAGTCTCTTCCTGCAGCTGCTTCAGCTCGACCCGCATGGCCTGCCGCAGTTTCAGGTCCAGCGCCGACAGCGGCTCGTCCAGCAGGAGGGCGCGCGGTTCGGGGGCCAGTGCGCGCGCCAGGGCCACACGCTGCTGCTGGCCGCCCGAAAGCTGCGCGGGGAGCCGGTTGGCGAAAGCCGACAGATGCACCATCTCCAGCTTCTCGCCCGCCCTTCGACGCCGCTCAGCTTCGGGCACCCCTTTCATCTTCAGCCCGAAGGCCACGTTGTCGAGCACGGAAAGATGCGGGAACAGCGCATAATGCTGAAAGACCGTGTTCACCGGCCGGTGGTTCGGCTCCAGTCCGGCGATGTTCTGGCCAAACAGCAGGATCTCGCCTTCGGACACATCCTCGAACCCGGCGATCATCCGCAGCAGCGTGGTCTTGCCACAGCCTGATGGGCCCAGCAGCGTAAAGAACTCGTTGTCCCGGATCGTCAGCGATACGCCATGCAGCGCCACGAAGGGTCCAAAGCGCTTCACCACGCGCCGGATGTCGATGGCGTCACTCATCCCGCTGACCGTACCCCCTGCTGTCCCGGACCCAGCCTATTTTCAGCCGTTCCCGGTGGTATATACCTCCAGAGTGGTATCGTTCCGGTTCGGGATCAAGGCCGGAGCGACGTCGGGCTTACCCTGCCGCTCCGGGCCCCGTGACTTGCCCGATTCCATGCCTGATGCCGCCTGCGTCAGCGGTCATTGCACATTCGACTTCCGGGCGCCCTAGGTCCGGGCCAAAGGCGAAGCCATGGGTCTGGCCCTCAGGCCTCGACCCAAAGCCCCTCGTCCTTGACGATCTTGTAGGCCTCATCCAGCGACTTCTTCGCCCGCTCGATCAGCACGTCGATCTCTGCCGGGGTGATCACCAGCGGCGGCGCGATGATCATCCGGTCGCCCACATGCCGCATGATCAGGTTGTTGGCAAAGCAACGCTCCCGCGTCTTGAAGCCGACCGTCCCCGCCTCGCTGGCGAACTTCGCCCGCTTGGCCTTGTTCGGCGTCAGCGCGATCGAGCCCATCAGCCCCACAAGCTTCGCCTCGCCCACCATCGGATGCTCGGTCAGCGCGTCCCAGCGCTCTTTCAGATAGGGGTGCGCCACGTTGCGGACATGCTCGATCATCTTCTCTTCCTGGATGATCCGCAGGTTCTCCTGCGCCACGGCAGCCGCGACCGGATGGCCGGAATAGGTGTAGCCGTGATTGAACTCGTCCGATGAAATCACCGCCGCCACGTCTTCGCGCACGATCGAGCCGCCAATCGGCTGATAGCCCGAGGATAGGCCTTTCGCGATGGTCATGATATGCGGGCGGATACCAAAGGTTTCCGACCCGAACCAGTTCCCGGTGCGACCAAAGCCCGTGATGACCTCGTCAGCGATCAAGAGGATGCCGTACTTGTCGCAGATGCGCTGGATCTCCGGCCAGTAGGTCGAGGGTGGTACGATCACGCCCCCCGCACCCTGGATCGGCTCACCGATGAAGGCCGCGACGTTTTCCACGCCGACCTGCTTGATCATCGCCTCAAGTTCCTGCGCGCGGGCTAACCCAAATTCCTCGGGCGTATGCGCGCCGCCTTCTGCCCACCAGTCCGGCTGGTTGATATGGACGATCCCGGCCAGCATGCCGCCATGCTTGTGGATACCCGACATCCCGCCCAAGGAGCCGCCACCGATGGTCGACCCATGATAGCCGTTCTTCCGCGCGATGATGATGCGCTTTTCCGGCTGGCCCATGATGTCCCAATAGCGCCGAACCAATCGGATATTCGTGTCATTGGCTTCCGACCCCGACCCGGCAAAGAACACGTGGTTCATGCCTTCCGGGGCCAATTCTGCGATCTTCGCAGCCAGCGCGATGGCCGGGATGTGGCTGGTCTGGAAGAAGGTGTTGTAATAGGCCAGTTCCTCCATCTGCCGCGCCGCGACCTCGGCCAGCTCCTTGCGGCCGTAACCGATGTTGACGCACCACAGACCCGCCATGCCGTCGATGATCTTGTGGCCCTCGGTGTCGGTCAGCCAGACCCCCTTGGCGGATTTCATGATCCGCGCACCCTTCTTGGCCAGGGCGGAATTGTCGGTGAACGGGTGCATGTGATGCGCCGCGTCCAGACGCTGCAACTCGGCGGTCGGCATGTGGTTGGTGATCATGTTCATCGGGGTGACCTCGCGGAATCAGCAGGGCCGAATGCCCCGTCTTGTCCCCAGGATATGATCAAACGCGTCGCCATTCAAGAAATTTGATCAAATTATTGCACGCAGCCGCAGCGCTTGCTCTTTTCCAAATACTCTCAGGGGGGTGCCGACGGTTTCGCCAATGGTTCGAGAAACCGGAGGCACGGGCAGAAGGCCCCCATCAACCCAGGAGGAGGCGAAGGCCGACGACGAGACAAAAGCCTCGCGCGGAACGCGCTCAATTCCAAACCCGTCAGTGACCCTCGGCCAGTGCCTGCCGGACGTGGTCGACGCCCTGCTGGATGTCGCGCTCGATCGCCGAGGCCAGCGCTTTTGCGTCTCCCGCCCGCATCGCCGCAATCGCCTCGCGGTGCAGGTCCGGCGCGACCTCACGGCCAAACCGATCGATTACAGCGCGCAAGCTCGGCCCGGCTCGCAGCCACAAGGACCGCGCAAGGTCCAAAAGCACCGGGGCCTCCGCCGCCTCATACAGCGCAAAGTGGAAGGCGTGGTTTGCCGACAGGTAGTCCGGCAGGTTGCCCGCCTCGATCGCCCGGTTCACCGCCCCGTCGATGGCTTCCAGCCGGTCGATCCGCGCCGGGGTCAGCTTCGGGGCCGCAAGTGCCGCAAGCTTCGGCTCGATCGCCAGCCGGGCAAAGGCCACCTGCTCCAGCATCTCCGCCGAAAGTTCCGGCACCGCCACCCGCCGGTTGCCCTGCGGCAGCAGCGCCCCTTCCGCCGTCAGCCGCCGGATCGCCTCACGGACCGGGGTCATCCCGGCGCCTAGCTCGGTGATCAATCCCTGGATCGTGACAGGCGCCCCCGGAGCCAGACGCCCGAACAGGATCATGTCGCGCAGCCGCGCGTAGGTGACCTCATGGCTGGGGATCTTGCGGCTGTCGGCGTCCATCGGGGCTCCCTTCACTTCGCCCCTTTATGACGGCATCTCTCTGGCAATCAAGAGTTGATCAAATCCAGCTGATCAAATGCTCAATCCGCTTTGGGCGCATAGCGAAACCGCGTGACATCCGCCGTCCAGCCCTGCCCCGTCAGGTCATGTGCCACGACGCCGACGAAGGCCCCGGTAAAGCTCGAATGCTCCCCTCGTCCGCCTTCGTCCGAGACGACCGAAGCATCGAGCTCCGGCCCGACCGCCACCCCGTTCACGCTGAACCGCTGCGCCGCCCGGTCGACCGTGACCCCCAGCGTGACCTTGCCCTCCGCCACCGGGAACTGCCCGTGGAAGGTCAGCGCCTCGCCCGGCCAGTCGCCCAGGCACGAGACCAGCGTCACCACCCGCTCGCCCGCTTCCCGCGTCACCAAGGCCGCGTGGAACTTGTGTCGGTTGTAATAGGTGATCAGCCCCGCCGCCCGCTGCCAGTTGGGCGGATCGGCCAGAACATCGCACTCCGCCGCATAGGAAGGCTCATCCTGCCGCCGCGCCACCAGCGACTGCTCGAACCACGACCCTAGGCTCTCCCGCCCGATCAGCCGCAGGGCACTGCCCGTCATCCGGAAAATCCGCTCCGGTTCTGGCGTCCGCAGCCACTGGAAATCCATCGGCAGCGCCGAACCCCGGAAGTCATACTCCACCGCCCCCGGCACCACCCGCTCCACCGGCAGATTGACCGTGGTCGGAGGCAACATCCCCCCCTCCTTCAGCCACAGCCACCCGTCGCGCCAGACAACCTCGGCCAGCCCCGTCTCGCGCCCGGTCGCGCAGAACAGCCCCCGAGGCCCCTTCTGCGGCCGCCCGCACAGATACGAATGCCAGAACCGCCCGTCATGCCCCTCAACATACTGCCCATGCCCCATCCGCTGGATCGGGTTCTCCGGCGAAAACCGCGCCGTGATGACATGCTTCGCCGGATGAGTTTCATACGGCCCCCGGATATCCCGCGACCGCGCCAGCGTGACCGCATGGTCGTACCCAGTCCCGCCCTCGGCGGTCGTCAGATAGTAATACCCGTCATGCCAGAAGAGATGCGGCGCCTCGGTCAACCCCAGATCTGTCCCGACATAGATCGTCGTCACCTCGCCCAGCAACCCCTTCTCCGGATGCCATTCCTGCAACTCGATCCCGTCGAAGCGATCATTGGCCGGGTTCAGTCCCGACCCCGCCTCGCGATGGTTCCAGCGCATGTTGACGAACCACTTTCGCCCGTCCCGGTCATGAAACAGCGATGGGTCAAAGCCCGCGGAGGTCACATAGGTCGGGTCCGACCACTCCCCATCCACCGTCTCGCAAGTGACGATGTAGTTGTGCGCGTCCTTGAACGCCCCATCCAGCCGCTTCACGTCCGTGTAGACCAGCCAGAACTTCCCGTCGGCAAAAGACAGACACGGAGCCCAGATGCCGCAACTGTCCGGGTTTCCCCGCATGTCCAGCTGGCTTGCCCGCCGCAGCGGGCGGCTCACCAACCGCCAGTTCACCAGATCGCGGCTGTGGTGGATCTGCACCCCCGGATACCACTCGAAGGTCGAAGTGGCGATGTAGTAGTCCTCGCCCACCCGGCAAAAGCTCGGGTCAGCGTTGAAGCCGCGGATCACGGGGTTTTCCAGCATCATCAACCTCTTGAATGATACGGGCGGAAGGATCCCTCAATCCCTCCGCCCGTTGCGGCCGACCCGACAGGGAGGTGCCAGGTCTCGGCCAACCCTCAGCGCAGAAGCGC
>JBKDYO010000223.1:0-28918 GCA_046305855.1 Paracoccaceae bacterium | reverse complement strand
GGTCGACTTGCCGCAGCCCGACGGCCCGATGAAGGCCGTCACCGCGCGGTCCAGAATATCGACGTCGACGTCCTTCAGCGCATGGTTCTGGCCATAGTAAACCTGAACCCCGCGCGCCGATATCTTCGCCGTCGCAGTGTCGGTTTCCAGCCCGGTCCGGGACATGTCGTTCATGGCATCCATTTCCTTACCAGCGGCGTTCGAACTTGCGGCGCAAGAGAATGGCCGCAACGTTCATGATCACGAGGAACACGAGAAGCACGATGATCGCGCCGTTGGACCGTTCGATGAAGGCCGGGTCGGCGCGGCTGGCCCAGCCGTAGACCTGTACCGGCAGCGCCGTGGCTGGATCGAGAAAGCCTTCCGGCGGGGCCGACGGGTAGTTGTCGACGAAGGCCACCATGCCGATCAGAAGGAGCGGTGCCGTTTCACCCAAGGCCGAGGCAAGGCCAAGGATGGTCCCGGTCAGGATGCCGGGCATCGCCAGCGGCAGGACGTGATGGAACACGGTCTGCATCTTCGAGGCACCAATCCCCAAGGCCGCGTCGCGGATCGACGGGGGAACCGCCTTTATCGAGGCGCGCGTGGCAATGATGATCGTCGGAAGGGTCATCAGGCTGAGGACGAGCGCGCCGACAATCGAGGAAGAGTTCGGCAACCCGGCGAAGTTGATGAAGATCGCAAGGCCGAGGATACCGAACACGATCGACGGTACGGCAGCGAGGTTGGAAATGTTCACCTCGATCGCATCGGTCCAGCGGTTTTTCGGTGCGAATTCCTCAAGGTAGATCGAGGCGGCCACCCCGACCGGAACGCAGGTCACGAGCACGAGCAGCATCATGTAGGCCGAGCCGAGCAGGGCCACGCCAAGGCCTGCGGCTTCGGGACGTTGATCCGAGGCGTCAGGGTTGGTGAAGAAGCCCCAGTTCCATGCCGTGGTCAGGATGCCCGCTTCGCGCAGCTTGTCGGCAAGGCGCAGCTGATCCGGGGTGATGTTGCTGTCTAGTTCGGCAGATTCCAGCGTGACCCGGCCCTTGAGGTAGCCGTCGATGCGCCCCCCGGCCAGCACTTCGGCCGTGATCGTGGTGCCGACGAGGGAGGGATCTGCCAGAACCCGGGCGCGAAGTGTGCCCGCGGCATCCTTCGAGATCAGCTCGCCGATCTCCTTGTCGGAGACGCCTTCCTGCACAAGACCCTGCTTTTGCAGTTCGGCCTGAAGCGCGGTCACCAGGACCTTGCTGTAGCCGACGGTGGTCACCTTGGCCATTTCGTCGCGGTTGCGATTGCCCTTTGGGTCCAGCACCTTGGCCGTAAGTTCCATCGGGAAGGACATCTGCGCCTGATGGAACGATGAGGCCCCGTCGCGGACAATGGTAAAGAGCATGATCGCAAGCGAGCCGAGCGCGATCACGATGGCCACGATGCCGTAGTACTTGAACCGGACTTCGGCGGCATTGCGGCGCTTCATCTCGGCGCTTGCGGTCAGGATCGACTGCTTCGGCCGGGCCTGACGTGTCGGCATCGCCGGGGATTGCGAGATGTCGGTCATTCGTACTGCTCCCGGTATTTCCGCACGATCCAGAGGGCGAAGATGTTGAGGCACAGGGTGATGACGAAAAGCGTCATGCCAAGCGCGAAGGCCACAAGCGTTTCCGGGGCGGCAAAGTCGGTGTCACCGGTCAACTGGCCGACGATCTTCACCGTCATCGTCGTCATCGCCTCGAACGGGTTGAGGCTGAGCTTTGCAGCCGCGCCTGCGCCCATCACCACGATCATGGTTTCGCCGATGGCCCGGCTGGCGGCCATCAGGATCGCGCCGACGATGCCGGGCAGGGCGGCGGGCAGGATGACCTGGCGCACCGTCTCGGATTTCGTGGCACCAAGGCCAAGGCTGCCGTCACGCAAGGATTGCGGCACGGCGTTGATGATGTCGTCGGACAGGGAGGAGATGAACGGAATGTTCAGGATGCCGATCACGATCCCGGCGGTCATGACGGACGAGCCGGAGTTGCCCAGGCCCAGCGGCTCGGCGAAGTAGTCGCGCAGGAACGGGCCGACGGTCACCAGGGCGAAGATACCGAAGACGACTGTCGGAATGCCGGCGATGATTTCGATCAGCGGTTTGACCCAGCTGCGGACGCGCTTCGAGGCATATTCGGCAAGGTAGATCGCCGCGAAAAGGC
Source organism: Paracoccaceae bacterium (assembly GCA_046305855.1). Taxonomy (GTDB): domain Bacteria; phylum Pseudomonadota; class Alphaproteobacteria; order Rhodobacterales; family Rhodobacteraceae; genus Tabrizicola. The sequence goes on along the minus strand of JBKDYO010000223.1, from coordinate 26,735 downwards.
CGATGGGGACCGAGACCAGCATCGAGACCACGGTGATGTACAGCGTGCCCCAGATCAGCGGGATGATCCCGAGATCCGATCCGCCACGGAAGTTCGGCGACCAGGTCAGGCTGAAGAAGAAGTCCTGGATCGGGTATTTGGTGAAGAAGTCGAAGGTTTCGGAGACCATCGACCAGACAATTCCGACCGTGGTCAGAATGGCGATCGAGGAGGCCGCAATCAGCAGTCCGAGCACCACCTGCTCGACCCGGTTGCGGGCGCGGAAGTCCTTGTGGGCACGGGTCACGCCCCAGAAAAGCCCGGCGACCGCGAGGGCAAGCAGCACAAGGCTCCGCGCAATGGCACCCCAGCCGGTCAGTTCGCGGTAGTCCTGCGCGGCGGCGAGGACCTCCTTCGAGACGTCCGAGCCAAGGGCCACGCCGACGGCGGCCAGCTTTTCGCGGACGTTCGTGAACTCGGTGCGGATCATGCCCGCTTCGTCTTCGGTCATCGCACCTTGCGCGACGGCAGCGTCAAGGCCTCCGGCCACGCGGCGGACATCGGCCATCGTCAGGCTGCGCGCGGAACTGTCGGCCACAAGCTCGGCCGGAAGGTCGCCTGCGATGCGCGATTCGATCACCATCGGCTGCGCGAGGAGCCAGACCGTCAGGACGGCCAGGGTCGGGATCAGCACCGAAAGCGCGCCGTACCATGCGTAGTAAAGGGGAAGAGAGTGGAGAAGGCGGGGATTGCCGCCCGCTGAGGCGAGCGCGCGTTTGCGCGCAAGCAGGAAGGCCGCGAGGGAAAGCACCGCAATCGCGGCCAGCAGCATCAGGACGGGCATAGCTCAGCCTCTAGCGACCAGAGGAAACGTGAGGCGGGACTGATCCCGCCAAATGCAAGCAAACAGGCGGGGCACATGGCCCCGCCTGCTGGATCGTCGGTTCTTATTCCAGCGGACCCATCGGGGTTTCGGCAGCGACGGCAGCCTGAGTGGCAGCCAGTTCCGGGTCGGACACGAGGCCGTAGGCAGCCAGCGGGCCGTCCGGGCCAGCCATGTCGTCAGAGACGAAGAACTCGATGTACTCTTTCAGGCCGGGGATCACGCCGATGTGGGCCTTCTTGACGTAGAAGTACAGCGGACGCGACACCGGGTATTCACCCGAGGCGATGCTCTCGGTCGAGGGAACGACGCCGGACATCGGAGCGACTTTCAGCTTGTCGGTGTTGTTCTGGTAGAACGAGAGACCGAACACGCCAACGGCTTTCTTGTCGGCGTCGAGGCGAGCGAGCGTCTCGGTGTAGTCGCCGTCGATATCGATCGACTTGCCATCGGTGCGCAGTTCAAGGCACATCTTCTTGGCATTGCCTTCTTTTTCTTTGTCGTCCTTGCCCTCGGCAGTTGCCAGGAACAGGTCCAGCGCGCCGGTTTCCTTGCAGCCAGCTTCGACCACCTTGATGTCGAAGACTTCGCGGGTGCCGTGCTTGGTGCCCGGGACCAGCATCAGGATTTCCTGATCGGGAAGGGCAGCGTTGACTTCGTTCCACTTGGCAGCGGCGTTGTCAGCCAGCGCGCCATCCTTGACAACCTTGGCGGCAACCGCGCCATAGACATCAGCCGGGGTCAGCACGAAGTCGGCGCCAGCCACGTCCGACGCGAAGACGATGCCGTCATAGCCGAAGCGGATTTCCATGATCTCGGCGACGCCGTTGGTGGCGCAGAGCTCGATGTCGGACTTCGAGATCCGCGAAGACGAGTTGGCGATGTCGACGGTGTTTTCACCGACGCCTTCGCACATCTTCTTGCGGCCTGCGCCCGAACCGCCGCCTTCCACGACCGGGGTCGGGAAGTCGAAGTTTTCGCCGAAAGCTTCGGCGACGATGGTGGCATAGGGCAGCACGGTCGAGGACCCGGTGACCTGGATCTGGTCGCGCGCGGCTGCGGGCATCGCGGCGGCGGCAGCGAAGGCCAGCGCGGATGCGGTAATGTGGAAGGATTTCATCGAGGCACTCCTGATTTCGTGCGGCGTGTCGGCGCCTTCATTGGCGGCCTGTCCCGGCTCTAGTCGTCTCACGTGACGCTTGTTCATCAGTTTTGTAAAAACTAGATGACAGTCCGGTTGCGTGCCGCAAGGTAAAGGGGGCTTAGCGCGGGCCTGCGGACAGCATGAACCGGGCGATGGTCTCGGCCATCATCATGGTCGGCGCATTGGTATTGCCCGCGATGATCTGCGGCATCAACGAGGCGTCGACGACGCGCAGTCCAAGAACTCCGCGCACGCGACCCTGGGGGTCGGCGACCGACGCTGGATCAAGCCCCATTCGGCAGGTGCCAACCGGATGATAGATCGTCTCGGCCCGGGCGCGGATATCGGCATCAAGCTGGGAATCTGTCGCAACCTGTTGACCAGGAAGGGTTTCCTGCCGGATAAACCGGGAGAGGGCAGGGGCCTGGACGATCCGCCGGGCGATCTTGAGGCCCTCACGAAGGGTGGGCAGATCGTCGGGGTGGCCGAGGTAGTTTGCTGCAATCCGGGGGGGGGCCATGGGATCGGGCGACGCCAGCGAAATCCGCCCCCGACTTTTCGGAAGAAGGTCGCAGACATGTAGCGTCAGGCCATATCCAAGGGACAGCCTGCGGCCATGATCGTGCAGATAGGCGGGGATGAAATGGAACTGCAGGTTCGGCCGGTCGTGGTCGGGTCCGGCTGTTACAAATCCCCCGGCTTCGGCGATGTTCGAGGTGAATTCGCCTTTGCCGCGCCGCAGATAGGCCCAGCTTGCCCGCAAAGCGCGGGGCAGGAACGAGGGGGCAATGCCGATCGCCTCGCGCCCGGTCAAGGCTGCCTGGACGGTGATATCCAGATGATCGGCAAGGTTCGCGCCGACCTCGGGTGCATCGTGACGCACCGGAATGCCCATGGCCTGCAGGTTTGCCCCCGGCCCGATTCCCGACAGCATCAGAAGCTGCGGCGAGTTGATCGCGCCCCCGGACAGGATCACTTCGCCCCCGTCGCGCAAGGTGATCGACCGGTCCCGCAGCGCGACCCCGGAGGCGCGGTTACCGTCGAACGTCACCCGATGCACCTGGGCCCCCGTGACCAGCGTCAGATTCGGGCGGTTTCGTACGGGATCAAGGAATGCGCGGGCCGCGCTGAACCGGCGGCCATCGCGCTGGGTCACCTGATAGAGGCCGACCCCCGCCTGGGTCTGTCCGTTGAAGTCGGCATTTGCGGGGATCTGACATTCGGTGCCCGCCTGCATGAAGGCGCGGCTGAGGGGGTTGGGGTCGGGTAGATTGTTGACCGTCAGAGGCCCGCCTTGCCCGTGATGGTCGTCGCGGATTGCCTGGTTGTCTTCCAGCGACTTGAAGACCTCGCGGACCTGCGGCCAGTCCCAATGGTCGCCTGCCGCGCGGGCCCAGTCGCGGTAATCCTGCGGGTGACCGCGCATGTAGATCATCGCGTTGATCGAAGACGACCCGCCCAGCACGCGTCCGCGCGGCCAGAACAGGCGGCGGCCTCCTAGCTCGGGCTCCGGCTCGGTCTCATAGCCCCAGTTCAGCCAGCGCATATGCGCAAGTGCGGCAAGACCGAATGGCATGTGGATCATCGGGTTGCGGTCGGGCGGACCTGCTTCGATCAGGCAGACCCGGGTGGCAGGGTTGGCCGACAGCCGGTTCGCCAGCACGCAGCCCGCCGACCCGGCCCCGATGATGATGTAGTCAAAGCCGCTCACCCCAGGATCCGTTTCAGCAGGTGGACAAGCCGCAGGGTCCGGGGGCCATAAGGCGGGAAAAGGATCGGGAGCAGAAGAAAGCGGTTCCGCATGACCGCGCGTTCGTGACTGAAGGCCTGAAAGCCCGCCTTGCCATGCGCAACACCGATGCCCGAGGTGTTCACGCCGCCAAAAGGCAGGTTCAGGTGGCTGTAGTGCAGAAGCGTCAGGTTCACCCCGACTGCCCCCGATGACGTGCGCGTCACGATATCGTCGACCAGCCCAGCCTTGCGGTCGAAGATGTACAGCACCAGCGGTTTGTCGCGGGCGTTGATCTCGGCAATGACGGTATCGATGTCTTCGTAGGCAAAGATTGGCAGAATGGGGCCGAAGATCTCTTCCTGCATGGCCCGCATTTCAGGGCCGACACCTTCCAGAAGGTGCGGCCCGATTGATCTTCCGTCCTGACCGTTTGCGATCAGCGGTGTCGCGCCCTTGTCGATGGCGTCCGCGATCAAAGCCGACAGCCGCGCTGCGTGGGCCGGGGACACGATCTGCGTCAGATGCGGGCTTGCCTCGCCCGAGCCATAGGCCCGCGCGATCCTGGCCTTGAGGAGGGCAAGGAAATCGGCTTTCACCGAGGCATGGACGCAAAGATGGTCGGGCGAGATGCAATTCTGGCCGGCGTTCAGGAACTTGCCGAAGGTGATCCAGTCGGCGGCCTGTTTCAGGTTCGCGTCCGGCCCCACGATCACCGGTGACTTGCCGCCAAGTTCAAGCGTCACTGACGCCAAAGTCTTTGCGGCGGCGGCCATCACGATGCGCCCGACGGCGGGCGAGCCGGTGAAGAAGATATGGTCGAAGGGCAGGGACAGCAGGTCCTCTGCCACGGCCTTGTCGCCCTCGACCACGGCGACGAGGTCAGGCGGGAATGTCTCGCCGATCATCCGGGCGATCAGGGCGCTGGAGGCAGGGGTCAGTTCCGACGGCTTCACGATCGCCGCGTTCCCGGCCGCAAGACATGAGGCGAGCGGACCAAGGGCAAGGTGGAACGGCAGGTTCCAGGGCGCGATGATCAGGCAGGTGCCACGGGGCTGCGGGATCACCCTGGCGCTGGAGCCGAAGGTGGACAGGGTGGGCCAGACCTTGCGCGGCTTCATCCAGGCGCGGAGGTGGTGGCGGGCATGGCGGATTTCCTGAAGGATGTTCAGGTAATCCATCAGGATCGCCTCAGCCTCGGGGCGACCAAGGTCGGCTTTGAGCGCGGCAATGATCGCCGCTTCGTTGCGCCGGACCATATCCGCCAGCTTGTCCAGCGCGGCCCGGCGTTCGGCCAGGCCAAAGTCCCGGCGGCGGGCGTCGTTGCCGGCCTTCATCCGCGAGAAGAGCTGGGCGATGGGAGTGTCTGTTCCGGTCATGCCGCGACTTTAGCCGATCCGGGCGTGATGCCCAGAGGAACGCGGCGTCAGCTTAGGCGAGTTCCGGCAGGAAGGCCGGGCAGGCAAGCTCCAGCCCTTCGGCGTAGATCACCTCGTCCTCGTCGAACCGCAGCGTGAAGAGGCGGACGTTTCGATGCACCTCGACGCAGACGAATTCGCCGTCGGCGAGCCGTGCGGCGGGGATCGCGGCCACCGGTGCACCGTAAAGCGCCTGCGCGCGCCAGTCGCGGATGATCACCGGTTGGCCGGGCGACAGAAGGATATCCTGATCCGGCCGGTCATGCCCCATGGTCGAGGCCCGCACCCGCACGAGGTCGACCTGCTTGCGCGCCACGACCGAGATCGAGGTCAGCCGCCGTGCGCCAGCACGGGTCACGATGCGGTCGCCGGGGGTAAGGAAGTCGACCGGAAGTAGCCCGTCCAGCGTCCGCACCATGGTGCCCGCCAGCATGCCTTGCGCCGGGGGCAATCCAGCCCCGCCGGAGGATCGTGAAAATGGTGCGTCGGCGTCCACGGGTGCAGCCTTTCCCAATCTGGTACCCAAGATGTCGCAGGGGTTTGTGGTCCGCATTCGATGCCGGTTCGGTGATTTCTGGGCAGTTGTGGCCTGATCCCGCTTCGGTTGTGGCGGGAATGGGGCAGTGCTTTTGCCTCTCGCGCCCCGCGGCGGGCTTTGCTAGAAGGCGCCCATGCGGGTGTGGCGAAATTGGCAGACGCACCAGATTTAGGTTCTGGCGCCGCAAGGCGTGGGGGTTCAAGTCCCTCCACCCGCACCAGTCCGTCCCGACAGGGCAGGCGAATTACCCCTTACACCGGCGGGAAAGCTTTGCTAGAAGGCCCGCGATGTTGCGCGGGGTCCGTCTCTGCGCTGGCAAGCTATTGCGCAATCGCGCCCGAATGATCGTAGGAAGGACGTCCCCCAATGCAGGTCACCGAGACCCTGAACGAAGGCCTCAAGCGCGGCTACACCATCACTGTCACGGCGGCCGAGCTGGACGCGAAGGTCCAGGCTAAGCTGCTCGAAGCGCAGCCCGAGGTCGAGATCAAGGGCTTCCGCAAGGGCAAGGTTCCGCTGGCGATCCTGAAAAAGCAGTTCGGCACCCGTATCCTGGGCGACGCGATGCAGGAAGCCATCGACGCTGCCATGAAGGATCACTTCGACAAATCCGGCGACCGGCCTGCGCTGCAGCCCGAAGTCAAGATGGTCGACGGTGAGACCTGGAAAGAGGGTCAGGATGTCGTGGTCGAGATGTCCTATGACGCATTGCCACCGATCCCGGACGTCGATGCGGGCAAGCTGAAGCTGGACCGCCTGATCGTGAAGGCCGACGACAAGGCCATCGCCGAGGCGCTGGAGAATCTGGCCGGTTCGGCCAAGAACTTCGACGACCGCAAGAAGGGCGCCAAGGCCAAGTCCGGCGACCAGATCGTGATCGACTTCAAGGGCTCGGTCGATGGTGAGCTGTTCGAAGGCGGTTCGGCCGAGGATTACCCGCTGGAGCTTGGCTCGGGGTCCTTCATCCCCGGCTTCGAGGACCAGCTGACCGGCGCCAAGGTCGGCGACGAAGTGACGGTCAACGTGTCCTTCCCGGAAAGCTATGGTGCCAAGCATCTGGCGGGCAAGGCTGCCGTTTTCGCCTGCACGGTCAAGGCCCTGAAGGAACCGAAACCGGCCGAGATCGATGACGAGCTGGCCAAGAAGTTCGGCGCTGACGACCTCGCCGCGCTGAAGTCGCAGATCGCTGAACGGCTTGAGGCCGAATACAAGGGCGCTGCCCGTGCGGTGATGAAGCGGTCGCTGTTGGATCAGCTTGACGGCATGGTCAAGTTCGACCTGCCCGCGAACCTGGTCGAGGCGGAAGCCAACCAGATCGCGCACCAGCTGTGGCACGAAGAGCACCCGGAAGAGCATGGCCACAACCATGGCGCCATCGAGACGACGGACGAGCACAAGAAGCTGGCCGAACGTCGCGTGCGTCTGGGCCTGCTGCTGGCCGAGATCGGCCGCAAGGCCGAAGTCACCGTGACCGATGCCGAGATGACGCAGGCTGTCCTCGCCGCGGCCCGCCAGTATCCGGGCCAGGAACGCCAGTTCTTCGAATTCGTTCAGAAGAACCAGCAGATGCAGCAGCAGCTGCGCGCGCCGGTTTTTGAGGACAAGGTTGTCGACCACCTCGTCGGCCTTGCCAAGGTGACCGAGAAGGAAATCTCGAAGGACAAGCTGCAGAAAGCCGTCGAGGCACTGGACGAAATGTAAGAGACCGGTCAGGTCCGACAGGGAAGATCAGGCCGCGCCTTCGGGTGCGGCCTTTTTCGTTTGCGGGGTGCGGATCACCAGCAGCCCCGCGCCGATGATGATGGCGATGCCGATCCAGCCAAGCCCGTCAGGCAGGTCGCCCCAGAAGACCCAGCCCCAGAGCACGCCCCAGAACATGAAGCTGTATTCGAAGGGCGCGACGCTTGAGGAGGGGGCGATCCGGTAGGCATAGGTCAGCAGCGTGAGGCCCACGGCCGCGATCACCCCGCAGGCCGCCATCAGGGCAAGGTCCACTGAGGTCGGCATCACCCAGCCCCGGGTCAGGAAGGCAAGCGAGGGGTGGGTGGCCCCGGAGAAGGCGCCCGAGCCATAGACCGCCGACAGCGCAAGCGCGCACAGAAGGAAGCAGACATTGCCCCAGAAGGCCATGGCCGCGGCTGATTCCACTTGTCCCAACCGGCGCGCGATCACCATCGACAGCGCATAGCCAAGCGCGCCGAGGATCGGAAGGAGGGCGGCAAGGTCGAAACCCGCGCCCCCCGGTTTCACCACCAGAAGCACACCGGCAAAGCCCGCGGCGAGGGCGAACGCCGTCGGAAGGCTGACCTTTTCGCGCATGAAAAGGACGGCGGCGAGGGTGATGAAAAGCGGGCTCGTGAAGAAAAGCGCCACCGCATCGGCCAGTGGCACATAGGCAAGGCCGAGGTAATAGGCGGTGTAGGCGGTGAAGTTCAGAAGCCCCCGCGCCAGCATCTTCCACCAGCCGGGGGTGGTGATGGTCGAAAGCCGCCCGTCGAACCACCAGACGATGGCGAGGTGAAAGGGCAGCGCAGTAAGGCTGCGCAGCACCATCGCCTGATGCAGCGGATAGTCACCCGAGAGCCGCTTCAGGATCACGTCCTGAATCGAAAAGATCGCGATCCCAAGGACAAGGGCCAGGATGCCGCGCGTGGTGGCTGTCATCTGCATGGGGGCCACGCTACGCGGGACTGGCCGCGCGGCTTGCCTGACCCCGACAGCAATTGGTCAATGTGCGGCAAGCTTTGCGGCTGGCGTGCAAATCGCTGGACCAGAATGAGCCGGTGGGCGCATCAGGGCCGTGCGGCATGGAACGGAGCACCGCCGCCAAAGAAAAACCGCGCCAGGTTGCCCTGGCGCGGTTTCCAAAACCCCTTGCGGGATAATGACTTATTCGTCGTTCGCCGCAGCGCCCATTTCGTCGAACAGCTCGGCGATCTCGAACTCGGCCTCTGCTTCCGCTTCGGCAGCAAGCTCGGCAATCGACTTGCCCGAAGCTTGCAGCTCGGCTTCTTCGACCGACCGCGCCACGTTCAGCTTGATCTTCACGGTGACTTCCGGGTGCAGCTGCACCGACACCGTGTGGATCCCGAGGTCCTTGATCGGCTTGTCGAGCACGATCTGGCCGCGGTTCACAGTAAAGCCCGCTTCGGTCGCGACTTCAGCGACATCGCGCGGGGTGACCGAGCCGTAAAGCGCACCGGCGTCGGAAGCCGAGCGGATCACGATGAAGGTCTGGCCGTCCAGCTTGGCGCCGACAGCCTCGGCTTCCTTGCGGGTTTCCAGGTTGGTGGCTTCCAGCTGGGCTTTCTTCGCTTCGAACGACTTGACGTTCGACTCGTTGGCGCGCAGCGCCTTGCCCTGCGGCAGCAGGTAGTTGCGGGCGTAGCCGTCCTTGACGTTCACGACCTCGCCCATCTGGCCAAGCTTGGCCACACGTTCCAGAAGGATCACTTGCATTGGTAGGTGCTCCTTATTTCACGGCATAGGGCAGCAGGGCCAAGAAGCGGGCGCGCTTGATGGCCTGGGCCAGTTCACGCTGCTTCTTCGCCGAGACTGCGGTGATGCGGGACGGGACGATCTTGCCGCGCTCGGAGATGTAGCGCTGCAGAAGACGCGTGTCCTTGTAGTCGATTGCCGGAGCATTGTCGCCCGAGAAGGGGCAAACCTTGCGGCGGCGGAAAAACGGTTTGTTCGCCATGGTATGTGTCCTTTCTCAGATCAACGACGCGGAGCGCCGAACGACGGGCGGTCGCCACGGTCGGGACGGTCGCCGCCACCGAAGCTCGGGCGTTCACGACGCTCGCCGCCAAAGCCGCCACGGTCACCGCGATCGCCACGGTCTTCCCGCTCGTCACGCTTCTGCATCTGGACCGAGACGCCTTCGGTGTGCTTGTCGACCTTGATGGTCAGCACGCGCATCACGTCGTCATGAAGGCGCATCAGGCGTTCCATTTCCTGAACGGCAGCGGCAGGCGCGTCCGACTTCAGGAAGGCGTAGTGGCCCTTGCGGTTCTTGTTGATCTTGTAGGCCATCGTCTTGACGCCCCAGTACTCGTTCTCAACGACTTTGCCGCCGTTGTCCGCGAGGACGGTCGAGAAGTGTTCGATAAGGCCTTCGGCTTGCGCGTTGGACAGGTCCTGGCGCGCGATGAAGACATGCTCGTAAAGAGGCATGCGGGCTTCCTTCGTTTCAGGGCGGCTTCATAGGACGGGCAAAGAGCCTTTCCGCAGCCCGTCCACGAGAGGCATCGCCGGTTCATGGATAAGCGGAAAGGATGCGGCCTTATACAGATTGCCGGTTTGGGCGCAAGGCCTAAGGGTGTGGGGTCACGCGGGTCCGCTGCGCGCGAGCTTTGCCCCCATCACCAGCGCCATGACCAGGGCGGCAACCTCTTGCCGCAAAAGTGGTTCCGGTACGCCCACAAGACGACCCTGCAGGGCAAGATGCACCACACCGTGAACCGCGCCGAACAAGGTGCGGACGCGCAGGCGCACGTCAGCTTCCGGCAGGTCCGGACGCAGGCGCTGCAAGGGCGCGATGATCCGGGCGATCAGCACCTCGTGCTCCTGCCGGTGCCAGTCGGGCATCTCGACCCCTTCGGGCAGGCGGTGTTCAAAGAGGGCGGACCAGAGCCTGCGGTTTTCCAGCGCGAAGACGGCATAGGTATCGGCCAGGGCAAGGGTCACGGCCTCGGGGCTTCCCGCGTCGGAAGCAGGAGCGAGGGCGGTGCCAAGTCGCTCTAGAGTGCGTGAGTTGACCCGCATGACCAGTTCATCCAGATCGGCAACGGCGTTGTAGATTGCCCCCAGCGCGCAGCCTGCCCGTTGCGTCACATCCCGCGCCTTTAGACCCAGAAGGCCCTTTTCCGCGATTTCCGCCTCGGCCGCCTCGATCAGGCGGGTTCTGAGATCGGCCTTGCGGTCCTTTTCTGGCGTCTTTTCCATCTGTGACCTCACGTCATTTGAACAGCGTTCAAAAAACAGCTTGAACAGCGTTCACGATTCTGGCAAGTTGTGAACGCTGTTCATACACCGGGAGTTCCAGATGTTCAACACGATCATCACACTGGTCAGGGGGCGCAGCCACGATGCCACCAAGGCCCTGGAAGACGCCAATGCGCTGTCGATCCTGCGCCAGCAGCTGCGCGATGCGGCGGCCGGGGTCGAGGCGGCACGACGGTCGGTCGCAGTCGTCATGGCCTATGCCGAGCGCGAGCGGAAATCGCTGCCGCGCATCAACGCCCAGATCGCGGACCTGGAAGGCAGGGCAATTGCGGCTCTGGCACAGGGGCGTGACGATCTGGCCACGGAAGCCGCTGCCGCCATTGCGCAGCTTGAAGCCGAACGCACCACGACCGAGACCGCCCTTGCGACCTATGAGACGGAAATCGCCCGCCTGCGGGAAGAGCTGAATGGTGCCGAACTGCGGCTGCGCGACCTGAAACGCGGGCTGCAACTGGCCGATGCGGCGCAGAAGTCTCAGACCGTGCGTGGCGTCGTCAGCCGCCCGGTGACTGCCTCGCTGGCCGAGGCCGAGGCGACGCTTACCCGCCTTCAATCGCGCCAACTGCATGCCGAAGCAACCGCCCTGGCCGTGGTGGATCTGTCCGCCGGCCAGTCCGCCGAGGCGATCTCGGCCCGGCTGGCGGCGGCGGGCTGTGGCCCCTCGATCCGTCCGGATGCGGCAGCTGTCCTTGAGCGGTTGAAGCAGAAGTCCGCCTGAATCCATCCCAACCGTGAAACCATAACCAAGCTAAGGACCTTGAAATGACCGACATGATCCAGCCGACGATCCGCACTTCGCAAGCGTATACGATGTTCAGCTACGTTAACTTCGCCGTGGCCGCCGTCATGATGGCGGGCGGCATCTACTTCCTGGAAGCGAGCTTCGCCGCCAAGGGATTCTATGCCATGGCCGCGCTGATGCTGGTCTCGTCCACGGTGGGCATCACCAAGGCCGTCCGCGACAAGGAGGAATCCGACCGTCTGCACAACAAGCTGGAAGAAGCCCGGACCGAGCGCCTTCTTGCCGAGGTTTCGCGCGACCGCTAGTCGCCTGACCTTTCAAGACCGACTGGGGCCGATGGGGCCCCAGTTGCCGTTTCAGGTGCTTGAGCCGAAGCGGGCAACCCGAAGATCTGGTCGAAGCCCCAGGTGAAGAGATAGGTGTAGACGACAAAGAGCGCGATCAGGCCCGCCTCATAGACCAACGCCTCCAGGTAGCCGACTTGCAGCCACCAGGCCATGACCGGGACACAGATCAGGACAAGCCCACCCTCGAACATAAGCGCATGTGCCGTCCGGCGGGGGAGCGAGCGGCCTTTCACAGTCTGACGTGCCTCCCAGGCCTCGAAGCCCGAATTGAAGACGAAGGACCAACCGAGTGCGACGGTGGCGGTGATGACTGCCAGTGCCAGCGACGATCCGGCGCTGGCCTCGGACATCAGCATCAGCGCCACCGAGGCGACCAGCGTGCCGAGCGTCTCGAAGCTGACGGCATAGACGATCTTGCGGATGGTCGGCGACATGGGCTTCAGGCCGGATCCTTCGGACGACGCAGCTCCACCACTTCGCGCACGAAGGTGTAGTCGTGATATCCCAGCCGCGCTGCCGGACTGTATCGGGTCGGGTCAAGGCGGCCGTTCACCAGACAGTCGTCGCGGATATGGATGCCGACCACCTCGCCGATCAGCATCTTCTCGGGCCCAAGCAGATCGACCAGCTTGACCACCTTGCACTCCAGTGTCGCCGGCGCATCCGCGACGCGGGGGCAGTCGATTGCAAGGCATTCCGCCTTTGCCACACCTGCGGCCACAAACTCATCCGTCCCGCGCGGGTAGCGGGCCGAGGTCGCGTTCATTGCCCCCAGCGCGGCTTCGGCCACGATGTTCACGGCAAAGACCCCGCTTTCCATCGCGTTGACCATGCTGTCGCGGTAATCGCCCGCAAACATCACCTGTGGCGGCGTGTAGCCCACGGCGTTGAAGAAGGAATAGGGCGCGAGGTTGTCGCCCGTGCTAGCCCGGGTGGAGATCCAGCCGATGGGCCGGGGCGAGACGATGGCCGAGAATGGGCTGTGCGGCAGCCCGTGGCCCTCGGCAGGTCGGTAGAACATGGTGAAGCCTGTTTCACAAATTGATCGTGACACTGCGCCATGTTACGGCCCGTTGCCAGTGGATTCGGATCGCAAGCCTAGGGTGGGAAATCAGCGGCGTGTACCGGCTTGAGGAAGAGACCGAAGACGACTGGTGGGAGGTGGAAGCCCTCTACGATCTCTGTTTCGCCCCAGGCCGTACGGCGCTGTCCTCCTACCGCTTGCGCGATGGCGTGCCGACTGTGGCCCCGCTTTGCCTGACCCTGCGCGACGACGAAGGTGCGCTGGCCGCCGTCATCCGCTATTGGCCCGCCCTGATCGGCGAACATGATGTGCTGCTGCTTGGCCCGGTGGCCGTCCACCCGACGCACCAGGGCGAAGGGCTTGGGGCGCTTTTGATCAACGAAAGCCTGGCCGAGGCGCGTCGGCTGGGCTGGGAGAGGGTGATGCTGGTGGGCGACGCACCCTATTACGCGCGCTTCGGGTTCCGAAAGCTGGACGGTGTCGAGATGCCGCCGCCCACCAACCCAGACCGCATCCTCGGGCTGGAGCTGAAGGCCGGGGCCTGGACAGGTGTGACCGGCATGGTCTCGAAAGCGACCTGACCATCGTTGCGGGCGGGCATTGCGTACAGGACGGGCGGGCCCATATTCTGATGCATGAACCAGGACCTTCCCGTTTCCGTCTCGACTGATATGGCCACCGACGTGGCCGAACTCGCGCGCCGCTACAAGCGGGCCAATGGCCCCGTCATCCGGCTGGTGAACCGCCTGGGCGGCACGCTGGAGGCCCAGCTTTCCGCCTTGCCGGACGGCCTGCGCACGCAGCTGGAGCGGGTGACGACGCAGGCGCTTGAAACCTCATACGGCCTTGCCGGGCGGGCGCCCGATCTGGGCCAGCGCGGGCCGATGATGGCCGCTATGGCCGCTGGTGCGGCAGGCGGGGCGGGCGGCCTCGCGACGTCCCTGGCCGAGTTGCCCGTGACGGTGACGCTGCTTTTGAACACGATCCGCGCTGCAGCGCGGGACGCCGGTTTTGACCCGGACGACGACGAGGTGCGCGCCGAGTGCCTGCAGGTCTTTGCTGCGGGCAGCCCTTTGGCGCAGGATGATGGCGTGAACACTTCGTTCATCGCGTCGCGACTGGCCCTGACCGGGTCGGCGGTGCAGAACCTGATCGCCACGATTGCCCCGAAACTGGCAGTGGTGCTGGGTCAGAAGCTGGCAGCCCAGGCGGTGCCGGTGATTGGTGCCGTCTCGGGGGCGGCCCTGAACGCGGCCTTCCTGTCCTACTATCGCGACGTCGCGCAGGTCCGGTTTGCCCTGCTGAACCTGGCAAAGGTCCATGGTACCGACGCTGTCGAGGCCGAATTCCGCATCGCCGTGACCCCGCCCAAGGTGATCCGCGCCTGACGTCTGTTGCGGTCCGCCCCGAGCCTTGGGTAAATGCCGCAGGGCAGGGGGGAAGCGGCAATGAGCACGGACGTCATCGCGAAACTGAGGCAGGCGGCTGGCGATCCGGGGCGGATCTGGCTGGTCGACGGGCCGGTTACCTATGCCGATCTTCTTGCGGAAACCGGGCGACTGGCGAACGCCCTTCGGTCGTTTGGTCTGCAGAAGGGCGACCGGCTGCTTCTGCAGGCCGAGAAATGCGAGGCGGTCCTGTCGCTCTACCTCGCTTGCCTGCGGACGGGGGTCGTCTTTCTGCCGGTGAACCCGGGCTACACTGTCACCGAGACTGCGCATTTCCTGACCGACGCCGAGCCTGCCCTGGCCGCCACCGATCCTGGCCGAGTGGAAGACCTTGCAAGTCTTGGCGCGCGGGCCATGGCGCTGCCTGATCTGATGGACCTTGCGGCGCGGCAGGCGGAGGATTTCGAGGATCCAGCGCACGAGCCGGACGATCTTGCCGCGATCCTCTACACTTCTGGCACCACGGGCCGGTCGAAAGGTGTGATGCTGACCCGGGAAAACCTGGCCTCGAACGCCGAGGCTCTGGTGGGGCTGTGGCGGTTCACGGAATGGGATGTCCTCCTCCATGCGCTGCCGGTCTTTCATACCCACGGTCTCTTCGTCGCCACGAACTGCGTGCTCTATTCAGGCGCTTCGATGATCTTCCAGCGCGCATTCAATCCTGCTGCCGTGCTGGCCGCGCTGCCGCAGGCGACGGTGATGATGGGGGTGCCTACGTTCTACACCCGGCTTCTCGCTGACTCCGGCCTCTCGAGGGAGATATGTTCGGGTATCCGCCTCTTCATTTCGGGCTCCGCCCCGCTGTCTCCGGCAACCCACACCGAATGGCGCGACCGAACCGGCCACGCGATCCTGGAGCGGTATGGGATGACGGAGACGAACATGATCACCTCGAACCCGTATGAGGGTGCGCGGAAGGCCGGGACCGTGGGGATGCCGCTGCCGGGGGTGGAGGTGCGGATCACCGGGCCGGAGGGCGTGCTGCCGCAGGGCGAGGCGGGCGCGATCGAGGTTCGGGGGCCGAATGTCTTCAAGGGCTACTGGCGGCTGCCGGAAAAGACGGCGGAGGAGTTCCAGGACGGCTGGTTCGTGACCGGCGACATGGGGGCCTTCGATGCCGAGGGGTATCTGGCGATCCTTGGCCGGGCAAAGGATCTGGTGATCACCGGGGGGCTGAACGTCTATCCGGCCGAGGTCGAGGCGGCGCTGGACGATCTGCCGGGGGTCGCGGCTTCGGCGGTGATCGGGGTGCCGCATCCGGACTTTGGCGAGGCGGTGGTGGCCTGTCTGGTCGCCGCGAAGGGGGCGAGGCTGGACGGGGACGGGGTGCGGGTGGCACTGCGGGACCGGCTGGCGGCGTTCAAGATCCCGAAGCGGGTGCTGGTGCTGGAGGACCTGCCAAGGAACGCGATGGGGAAGGTTCAGAAAGCCGAGTTGCGGCGGGTGCATGCAGGGATCTTCGCGGTCGGATGAGCCTTGTGTCCACGGTGGACAGAATCTGATATCTATTTTTAATCAGTCACATAGGAAAAATCGTTCACACTTTCTTAAGGTTTTGCCAAACGCGCCCCGTCGCGACCAGTCGCTCTTACCGGGCCGAAAGCCGGGCGAAAACGGCCTCGGTTTCAGCGACCAGGCTGCGCACCAGATCGGCGGCGGGGATCGCGCGGTTCAATCGTGCGGCCTGACCATAGAGGTGGAACGAGGCGACATCGTCGCGCCCTGCCGCAAGGAGGGGGTCCGTCAGGCCATACATCTGCAGAAAGGCGGGCAAAGGTTCCCGTGTGGCCGCCATCGCCTCGGCATAGGGCGAGCGCCGCGCGCGGGCGGAGCGGCCCGAGACGGCATCGGTGAACATGGTGTCCTCCTCGGTCGCCTGCGCCAGATGCGCACGGCGGCGGGGATCGGTTCCTGCCTCGGGCGTCGAGAGGAACGCGGTGCCAAGCTGCACGCCCGCCGCCCCAAGGGCAAAGGCGGCGGCGATCCCGCGACCGTCGCCGATACCGCCTGCGGCAATGACCGGCAGCCGCACGGCATCGACAATCTGGGGGACAAGGGCCAGGGTCCCGACCCCTTGCGCCGGCGCGGACGGCTGGTGCGAGCCGCGATGACCGCCGGCTTCATAGCCTTGGGCGATGATCGCATCGATCCCGGCGGCCTCGAGCACGCGGGCTTCGGCCACGGTGGTGGCGGTCGAGATCAGACGGATTCCGGCGGCCTTCAGGGCGGCCAGGGCCGGAGCACCGGGCAGGCCGAAGTGAAAGCTGACCACGGCAGGCCGCAGGTCGAGCAAAAGTTCGAGGCGGGCCGCATCGAAGCTGGGCCCAAGCTCGGGAAGGCTCTCGGGCGGCGGGCCAAGGTCGAGCGCGTCGTAGAACGGGCGCAGCCGTTCGCGGGTCCGGGCGAGGGTGGCGGCATCCGTGACCGGGGCGTCACCCACAAAGAAATTGAGATTGAACGGATGGTTGGTGCGGGACCGGAGGGCAGTGGCGGCCGCACTGATCTCGTCGACCGTCATCTCGGCGGAGCCAAGCGCGCCAAGGCCACCCGCATTGCTGACAGCGGCGGCGAGTGCTGGCGTCGCTGCCCCGGCCATTGGGGCCTGAAGGATCGGATGGTCGATCCCCAAGAGGTCAGTCAGGCGTTGGTCAGGCCACATGGAGAGGTTCCAATCCTATGCCTAGCGGTCTGGATACGATTTTTCGACGAAAAATCGAATAAGGATCGTCTGCCGGGGCGGAGCGGGTCAGCCCGGGCCTTGCATGGCCAGCCATTCCATCAACAAGGGTCGCGCGCTTTCGGCGCCTTCGGCGCGGGCGCGGTCGATCACGGCGCGCGCCTCGGTCAGGCTGACCCGGCGGAAAAGCGCCTTCACCGGGCCGACCGAGGCGGGACGCATCGACAGGCTGCGGAACCCGATTGCGGCGAGGGCCAGCGCCTCGATCGGGCGGCCTGCGTCTTCGCCGCAGAAGGACAGCGGCGTCTTGGTCTCGGCGCAGCGGGCGATGATCTGTTCCAGGAAGGACAGGAAGGTGAGGTTCAGCGTGTCATAGCGACGGCGCACAAGTTCGTTCTCGCGGTCAGCGGCGAAGAAGAACTGCTTGAGGTCATTGCCGCCCACGCTGATGAAATCGGTCAGCTCGTAAAACGCCCTGGACGCATAGGCGAGCGATGGCGTCTCCATCATCGCGCCGATCTCGATCCGTTCGGGGACGACATGGCCCAGCGACTTTTCGCGGTGCAATTCGCGCAGGGCGTGGCCGCGGGCGGCTTGAAACTCGCTCATCTCGGTGATGAGCGGGAACATGATCGTCAGGGGGCGCCCGTTCGCGGCCCGGATCAGCGCCTGAATCTGCATCCGCAGCACGCCCGGCTTGTCGAGGCCGACGCGCACGGCCCGCCAGCCCATCGCGGGGTTCGGCTCTTCCGGCGGCTTCATATAGGGCAGGACCTTGTCGGACCCGATATCAAGGGTGCGGAAGGCCACGCGCTTGCCCTTGGCGGCATCCATCACGCGGGCATAAAGTGCGGCCAGTTCCGCGCGCTGCGGCATCTTTGACCGCACGAGAAACTGAAGTTCGGTGCGGAAGAGCCCGACACCTTCGGCACCCGAGCCTTCGAGGCTGGGCAGGTCGGCCATGAGGCCCGCGTTCATGTGCAGCGCGATGGTGGTGCCACACAGGGTGGTCGCGGGCAGATTGCGCAAGGAGGCATAGCGCTTCTGCGCCTCGGCCTGCATGGCGATCTTGTCGCGGAAGGCGCGGGCGACGGTTTCCTCGGGGCGGAGGTGGACGATGCCCTGATCCCCGTCGACAAGGATCGCATCGCCGTTCAGCGCCTCGGCCACCACGCGGGTCGCGTTGATGACAAGGGGAATGGCCAAAGCGCGGGCGACAATGGCGGCATGGCTGCCGACCGAGCCTTCTTCCAGCACGACACCCTTCAGCTTGCGCCCGTATTCCAGAAGCTCGGCCGGGCCGATGTTGCGGGCGACGAGGACCGGGTTGTCCGGCATCTCGGCCCCGGTGTCGCGGCCCTGGCCGGTCAGGATGCGCAATAGCCGGTTCGACAGGTCGTCGAGGTCCTGCAGGCGTTCGCGCAGGTATTGGTCCGGGACCTGTTCCATTCGGCTACGGGCCGCGGACTGTTCCTTTTCCACCGCAGCCTCGGCAGAGAGGCCGCGCATGATGTCTTCTTCCATCCGGCGCAGCCAGCCGCGGGAATGGGCGAACATCCGGTAGGCTTCGAGGACCTGCTTCTGCTCTTTGTCGAGCTGCTGGACTTCGAAGAGGTCGTCGATCGACACGCGCAGCTCGCCCACGGCGGCCCGGATCCGGTCGATTTCGGTCAGGGGGTCGTCGGCAACGGGATTGGTGATGACGACGCGGGGTTCGTGCAGCCAGACCCGGCCCTCGGCGGCCCCTTCCTGACCCGAGGTCGCGCGGATCATCACTGGCTGCTTGTGCAGCGCGCGCATGGCCCCGTCGCCCGAGGTGAAGGCGCCAAGCTCGGTCATCTCGGCCACCACCATGGCTACGACGTCGAGGGCGTAGATCTCGTCTTCGGAAAACTGGCGGGCGGTTTTGGACTGGACGACAAGGACACCCAGCTTTTCCCCGACGCGCTGGATCGGCAGGCCAAGGAAGGAGGAGAACAGCTCTTCCCCCGTCTCGGGCATGTAGCGAAAGCCCTTTTCAGAGGGCGCATCGGCGGTGTTGACGGGCTGGCCCGTGCGGGCGACGCGACCGACCAGACCTTCGCCCAGCTTCATCCGGGTTTGGTGGACGGCTGCCTTGTTCAGGCCCTCGGTCGCGCAAAGCTCCAGCGTCTCGGGGTCGCGGAAAAGGTAGATCGAGCAGACTTCGGTCCCCATGCTGTCGGCGATGAGATGGGTGATGCTGTCCAGGCGGTCCTGACCCTCGCCCGGGACGGACAGCACGTCGCGCAGGCGGCGCAGAAGCTTGCGGCTGTCGCTTTCGGTCCGTTCGGGCATCAGGGCATTCCTTCCGTCTAGCCCTCTCTATAGGCGATGCAACCTTGGGTGGGGAAGGGGAATGGCGACGGGCGGGGTAAGGCAGTGGGCTGTTGCCTGATCCTTGGGCAGGCGGCCGGATACCCGCCATGGAATAGTGTCGGAGCGGTTCTGCAAGCCAGGGTGGTGAGCGGTCGCGGAGCCTGCCTCTGCAAGGCGATTTCCAGTCGAAAAGGTCCCGATTTGGCAGGCTTGCGGCAATGATCGCTCGACGGATCGGGAAACCGGGCGCATGGTTTTCGGGCCGACGGACGTTGGCGGTCGGCCACGACGAGAAACTCTGACTTCTTCGCGCACTGGCCTTGACCGGGAAAAGCCCGTTCCGGGCGGGACGCGTCATCCAAGCAAAATAACGGGAGGACGGAAGATGGCTTTCTATCTGTATCAGTTGAGCTATTCCAAGGACGCGATCAAGGCGATGGTCGCAAGTCCCAGTGACCGCGAGGCTGCAGCCCGCAAACTGATCGAGGCCTTGGGCGGCAAGCTGCACCACCTGTTCTTTGCCTTCGGCGAGTGGGATGTGATCTGCCTGATCGAAGGGGTCGACGACACGATGATGATGGCCGGGGCGGCGGCGGTCGGGTCAAGTGGCACGGTCTCGAAATCATCGACCGTGAAGCTCATGACCGCGGCGGATGCCATGGCCGCGATGACCTTGGCCGGAAAGGTGACCGGCGCTTACAAGCCGCCGCAGGGCTGAGCCTTCACGCACATAGGCCTGACCAAGGGGCGTCCTTTGGTCAGGCGACCGGTGCAGTCTGCGCCGAGGGCGCGGCACGGCTGACGATGGCCGGGGCCTGATGGATAAGGCTGTTGTCGGTCAGGGCCGACACCATGAACAGCGCGAAATCGGTGCGGCGGGTGCGGTTCGAGGCCAATACCGGGTCGCCGACATGGGCGGACCATACGGGCAGGCCCTCGGAGGGACCTTCCTCAAGGTCGCTGCCGCGCACGACGGTCCAGTCGCGGGGCGAAGCGAAAATCGCGGCGGCGGCGCGTTCCTGATCACCGATGTCGGCGATGCGGAGCAGCTTGACCAGCGGAGGGATGATCCGCATCTGCAGGCGCAGTGAAAGTGGATAGCGGTCCAGCCCGTCGCGGGTGACGTGCCAGCCGCAGGAAAAGACCAGCCGCGCGCCGGGATCGGCGAGGCCAAGGACGGCCTTCGCGGTGCCGGTGGCATAGCCCTTCACGCCCCAGGGGACGAGGACTGTGAGCACGCCGTCGCAACCCTTGAGCGCCTCCGCCACGACGTTGCGGTCATCGGTGCGGCCGGGAAAGACGCGGATGCGGTCGCCCCAGCGGGCCAGCTTTGGCACGCTTTCGGGGCGGCAGACGCCCTGCACCTGATAGCCACGGCCCAGCGCATGGCCGATCATGTACTGGCCAAGCTTGCCGGATATTCCAAGGATGCAGACGCGTTTCATGGTGCCTTTCCCAGTCAATGCTGAAGGGTCGCGGCCCGCCGAGACTATGACGGCAAGATCGCATGAGGCGCCATGACCCAAATCAACTGGTGTTGCCCGCCAGCGGGCGGCGCTTCGGGAACAGGGCAAGTTCAGGGGCTGTGGATTTTCGTGCGGATTTCGCGGCGGGGGGTGTAGAACGTCACAAGCCGCCAAGCGATGCCTTTGGCTTGGGGATCGGCGTAGTTGATTTTTTCACGCAATCCCTGACCTTGGAGCAGCATCATGAAACTCGTTTCCAATCATGCCGTGACGTCCGGCAATGACTTGCGCCGGGTCATCGAATTCCTCCAGGGCTACCGGGACGGTGTGCCTGATAACGCGGTACTGGCCGACCTGACTTTCGGCAATCCGCATGAGCAGCCCTTGCCTGACCTGGTCGCCGCGCTTCGCACCCATATCGAGCCGAAAAGCGTGGACTGGTTTGCCTACAAGCTGAGCGAGGCCGAGCCGCGCCGTGTCATTGCCGAGGGCTTGCGAGCCGAGCTTGGGCTGGACTTTGCGCCCGAGGATATTGCCATGACGCTGGGCGCCTATGGCGCGATCACGCTGGCCTTCACGATGCTGTTGGAGCCCGGAGATGAATGCATCACCCTGGTGCCAGGCTGGTTTCTGTATGAGACGAGCGCGTCGCTGTGCCATGCCGTGACGGTCAAGGTGCCGCTGCGGGACGCGGACTTCGACCTGGATGTCGGCGCCATCGAGGCTGCGATCACGTCGCGGACGCGGATCGTCGTGGTCAACACGCCGCACAACCCGACCGGCGTGATCTACAGCCGCGAGCGGCTGCAGGAGCTTGCGGCCATGCTGGAACGAAAGTCGGAGGAGTTCGGTCGCCCGATCTTCATCCTGTCGGACGAGCCCTATCGCCGCATCAGGTTCGACGGGGCTGCCTTCACCAGCCCTGCCGAGGTCTATCCCTGGACGCTGATCGACTACAGTTTCGGCAAGGTCCTGCTGGCTCCGGGGCTGCGGCTTGGCTATCTGGCGATTGGTCCGAAGATGCCTGCGGAAGCCCGCGCCACCCTGAGCGCGACTGCCGAAAAGACGCAGCTTGCAATGGGGTGCGCCTTCCCGGATTCGATCCTGCAATATGCGGTGAAGGACCTTGAAACCGTGTCGATCGATGTCGCCGCCTACCAGCGCAAGCGGGACCGGCTGTACGACGCGCTGACCCAGTGGGGTTACACGATGACGAAACCCGCGGGGACCTTCTACCTTTGGGGCAAGGCGCCCGGCGGCGATGCCGCGACCTTTGCCGCAGCGATGGCCAAGCGCGGTGTCTTCATCATGCCCGGAACGCTTTTCGAGCGGCCGGGCGATTTCCGGATCAGCCTGACAGGAACCGAGGCCATGATCGAGGCCAGCCTGCCTGCCTTCCAGGCCCTTGCGCCCGCCACCTGAGAAAGGTCAAGCGGCTGGAATGGCCTCTCTCAGGCCTTTTCCAACTCGAACGTGTCGTGCAGGGCCTGCACGGCAAGCTCCATGTACTTCCGGTCGATCAGGACGGAAATCTTGATCTCGGAGGTGGTAATGACCTTGATGTTCACGTTCTCGGCGGCAAGGGCTGCGAACATCTTGGCCGCGACGCCGACCTGGGACCGCATGCCGATGCCCACGACCGAGACCTTGGCGACATCGCTGTCGGTCACAAGCGAGGTGTAGACGAACTTGCCCGCGGCGGAGGCCTCTTCGATCGCCATCTTCGCGCGGTCGACCTGATTGGTCGGCAGGCTGAAGGTCATGTCGGTATGGGCGCGCTTGTCGGCAGGGTCGTCCTGTTCCGAGATGTTCTGGACGATCATGTCGACGTTCACGCCCGCATCGGCGAGCGAGCCGAAGATTGCCGCGGCGACGCCGGGCCGGTCCTCGACCTTCAAAAGCGTCATCTTCGCCTCGTCGCGGGAATAGGCGACGCCGGACACAACTTTCGATTCCATGATTTCATCCTCGTCGCAGACCAGGGTTCCAGAGTTCTCGTCGATCTCCTCGAAGGAAGAGACGACCCGCAGGCGCACCTTGTAGCGCATCGCAAGCTCGACCGAGCGGGTTTGCAGGACCTTGGCGCCCAGCGAGGCCAGTTCCAGCATTTCCTCGAAGGCGATCTTGTCCAGCTTGCGCGCCTTGGGGCTGATCCGGGGGTCGGTGGTGTAGACCCCGTCGACATCAGTGTAGATGTCGCAGCGTTCCGCCCCGAAGGCGGCGGCGAAGGCGACGGCGGTGGTGTCGCTGCCACCCCGGCCAAGCGTGGTGATCCGGCCCTCGGCGCTGACGCCCTGGAAGCCTGCAACCACGGCGACCTTGAAGCCTTCGGCGAACTTGGCGTCGATGTTGGCGCGGGGGATGTCGACGAAGCGGGCGGAGGAATGCGCCGAGGTGGTGTTGATCGGCACTTGCCAGCCCTGCCAGCTGCGCGCGGCAATGCCCATTTCCTGCAGCCGCAGCGCCATCAGGCCGGCGGTGACGTTCTCGCCGGACGAGACGACGGCGTCGTATTCGCGCGCGTCGTAGAGCTTGGAGGTGGTTTCGACCCAGCCGACCAATTCGTTGGTCTTGCCGGACATGGCGCTGACGATGACGATCACGTCATAGCCACGCTCGACCTCGGCCTGCACTTTCTTGGCAGCGTTTTCGATCCGCGCCAGGTCCGCGACCGAGGTTCCGCCGAATTTCATCACCAGAAGCGGCATCTGCCCTCTCCGCTGCGCGCAATCGCGCGGTGTTTAGGCGGGTGGGCGGATGGGCGCAAGGGGGTGGGTAGGGTGGGCAGTGTTGCCCACCCCAAGTTTAACTCACGCCCCGATGACGCCGCCGTCTTCGCGGGTGATCACCAGCGTCGCCGAACGCGGTACGGTGCCGTCGTAGTTCGGGAAGCCCGAGCCGAAGTTGCCGGCGGCGAAATCCTCGGCCGAGGTATGGCCGCCGGGGTGCTGGACGTTGACGAACATGGTCGTGCCGTCCGGGGTCGAGATCACGCCGGTGATCTCCTGTCCCCAGGGGCCGGTCAGGAAGCGGCGGATCTCGCCGGTCGAGGGGTCGGCGCACAGCATCTGGTTCATCCCGAACGGTTCCAGCGGGCCTTCCTGGGCCGGGCCGATGTCACCCATGTCGGTCTGAATCCAAAGGCGGGAATTCTGGTCGCACCAGATTCCGTCGGGGCAGGCGAAGGTGCTGTCGTCGGTTAGCGCCTCGCCCTTGAAGGTGATCGACTGCTTCGGCGTGCCCGCGATGACGAAAAGGTCCCAGGCAAAGCTGGTCGCGGAATGATCGTTGCCTTCGTATTTCCAGCGCACGATCTGGCCGTAGTTGTTCTCGGCCCGGGGGTTGACCGCGTCGATCTGGGTCAAGTCGCGGCGGTTGTTGTTGGTGAGGGTGAAGTAGACCTCGCCGGTATTGGGATCCACGGTGCCCCATTCCGGGCGGTCCATCTTGGTGGCGCCGACGAGGTCGGCGGCAGCGCGGGTGTTGATCAGAATGTCGGCGAGGTCGGCAAATCCGTTCTCGGGCGACAGGCCGTTTTCGCCCGTTGCCAGAGCGAGCCACTGACCGCTGCCATCTTCGTTGAACGTTGCGACGTAAAGCGTTCCAGAATCGAGGATATCGCCGCTTGCGGTCGCGGGATCGTAGGCCGCGGACGAGACGAATTTGTAGATGTACTCGAACCGGCTGTCGTCGCCGGAATAGCAGACGACGGGTTTGCCTGCGACCGCAGGAGCGAAGACCACGCCCTCGTGGGCGAAGCGACCCAGATGCGTGCGCTTGACCGGGGTCGATGCCGGATCGAAGGGGTTGAACTCGACCATCCAGCCGAAGGTGTTGGGCTCGTTGCGGTAATCCTCGGTTGCCGACGCGCCGGTGGCGGCTGCGTTGAAACGGACATACTCGTCCGCGCCATTCGCGGCCTTCTCCCAGCCGTAGCGCGACTTCTCGTTCGAAAGGCCATAGCGCTTGTGCTCGCGCGGCATTTCGGCGTCGGTGTTGACGAAGTAGCCCGACCAGTTTTCCTCGGCCGTCATGTAGGTGTTCCAGGGCGTGACACCATGCGCGCAGTTGTTGAGCGTACCGCGGGTCTTCAGGCCATCGGGCGAGAACTTCGTCACCAGATGGGCAGAACCGGCGGCAGGACCCGAGATCGCCATTTCGGTGAGGCCCGTCACGCGGCGGTTCAGTGCATCGCCCTGAACGACGGACCACTGGCCGTCGGCACCCCGGGTGACACGGGCGACCGAGCAGCCATGCGCGTTGATTTCAGCCAGCACCTCGTCATCATCACGCATGCCGTTCGCGTCAAAGACCACGGTGTCGCCGTCAAGCGTCTGACCCGCCCATTTGACCGCATGCAGGAAGCGCGGCTCGATGTATTCGTGGTTGATGACCAGAAGCCCGTCGGTGTTCGACCCATCGATCGGGAAGAAGTGCATCCCGTCATGGTGGCTGCCGATCTGAACCGCCTGTGCGGCTCCGGTCGTCGCTCCTGACGCGTAGGCGGGTGCATCTGCCGTCAGCGGTGTGCCCCAGGCACCCAGGACCTGCACTTTGTAGCCTTCCGGCACAACGATCGTGTCTTCCTTCGACACGGGCACGGGCGTGAAGCCAAGCAGGCCGGCGGTCTGGGCCAGCGCCGCCCGGGTCGAAAGGCCGGTACCGAAGAGGCCGGTTGCGACTGTCGCAAGCCCGCCGACCAGAAAGCCGCGGCGCGAGGTGCGAGCCTCGATCACGTCATACATCGTGGGGTTGGCGGAATGGTTCGAGGGAACCTCGTCGCCGTGTTCGTGAAACGGGGTGGTGCGGTAGTCGGAGTAGTCGCGTTCGTAATTCGACATGCCTTGCTCCATCGCGAGGGATTGGTGGGACAAGGGGCAGCTGCCCGTCGGCAGGCGGCTGTTGGCACCCCTCAGCCTAGCAGGTTGCGGGGGTCCGGAGTCGATAGGATTTCGGTTTTGTGACGATTGCGTGACGTCAGGCCGTCAGAGCGCCCGCCAGCCAATGTCGCGACGGCAAAAGCCGCCCGGCCAGTCGATCCCGTCGACCATAGCGTAAGCCGCATCCCGGGCTTCGCGCAGCGTCGCCCCGCGTGCTGTGACATTGAGAACGCGCCCGCCGCTGGCGATGATCCCTGCCTCGCGCACGGCGGTTCCGGCATGAAAGAGCATGTGGCGGCTGTCTTCGGGTAGTTCCTCCAACCCCCTGATCTGGCTGCCTTTCGCGTAAGTACCCGGGTACCCGTTGGCGGCCATGACCACCGTGAGGGCATGGTCGTCGGCCCAGTTGACACCGGCCTCGGCCAGCCGCCCTTCGGCGCAGGCGAGCATCAGGTCCAGGGCCTGCGCGCCAAGGCGCATCATCAGGACTTGCGCCTCGGGATCGCCGAAGCGGCAGTTGTATTCGACCAGCCGGGCGCGGCCGTTTTCGATCATCAGGCCCGCGTAAAGCACCCCCTGGTAGGGCGTGCCGCGCCGGGCCATTTCGCGGATGGTGGGCAGGACAATTTCGTCCATCGCTTGCTTCTGGATCGCCTCGGTCAGGACCGGGGCGGGGGAATAGGCCCCCATGCCGCCGGTGTTCGGCCCGGTGTCGCCGTCACCCACGCGCTTGTGGTCCTGGGCGGTGCCGATGGGCAGGGCGGTCGCGCCATCGGACAGGATAAAGAAGCTGGCTTCCTCGCCGGTCATGAATTCCTCGATGACCACTTCCGCCCCGGCTGCACCAAACTCGCCGCCGAACATGTCGTCGATGGCGGCAAGGGCCTCGGCTTCGGTCATCGCGACGATGACGCCTTTGCCAGCTGCCAGACCATCTGCCTTGACGACGATCGGTGCGCCTTGCGCTCGGATGTAGGCACGGGCAGGGGCGGCATCAGTGAAGCGGGCATAGGCGGCCGTGGGGGCGGCGCAGGCGTCGCAGATTTCCTTGGTGAAAGCCTTCGAGGCTTCCAACTTCGCAGCCGCCGCGGAGGGGCCGAAGGTCAGAAGGCCCGC
>JBKDYO010000222.1:0-18654 GCA_046305855.1 Paracoccaceae bacterium | reverse complement strand
CGGGCGGTTGCGGGGAATTCGGCCTTGACCAGCTTGAGGGCCTCGTCGGCCCGGGCCTCGGTCGCGGTCCAGTCGATGCGGAAGCCGCTCCGGACGTAACCGAGCGAGAGGGCGATGTTCTCGGCCACGCTCATCCAGTCGATCAGGCCGAGGTCCTGGTGGATGAAGGCGACCTTCTGGCCGCCTGCGCGTCCTGCCTCATGCGCGTAGGGCGTGCCGTCGATCAGGACGCCGCCTTCGTCGGCCCGGTGAATACCGCCGAGGACCTTGATGAGGGTGGACTTGCCCGCGCCGTTTTCGCCGAGAAGCGCCACGATCTCGCCCCGCGCGACCTTCAGCGACACGCCTTTCAGCGCCTTCGTCCCGCCGAAGGACTTGACGATGCGGTCGAAGAACAGGCCGTCGGACGACGGTTGCATGTGCAGGCTCCTCCCTTCCCGGGCGCGCCTGATCTTGCGTCAGGTTTACCGGTAACGTAGCCTAACCTGAGCCGCGACCTCACCTCTGTCAAGAAAAAAGTTATCGATAACATGATGCCACTGTGTCCCCCCTTGCCCCGACCGGAGCCTTGGCGATGAAGGCCAATCTGGAGGACATCGCCAAGGCGGCGGGTGTGTCGAAGATGACCGTCAGCCGGGTGCTGCGCGGGGGGACGGGGTTTTCCGACGACACCCGCGCCCGGGTGGTCAAGGTCGCGGAAAGACTGGGATATGTGCCGAACAAGCTCGCGGCGGCCTTTGGGTCCTATCAGTCGTCCACGCTGGTCGGCATGTGCGTGCCGCGCCTTACCTCGGGCCTGTTCGCGCATGTGCTGGACGGGGTCGACCGGGCGCTGAGCCGGCTGGGGTACCAGCTGATGATCGGGGCCAACAACCATTCGATGGACGAGGAAGAGGCCTGGGTGCGCCAGATCGCCAGTTGGCGCCCGGCGGGGCTGATTCTGTCGGGGCGGAACCATACGCCCGCGACGGTGGACCTGTTGCGGCAGGTGGCAGCACCGGTGGTGGAGATCTGGGACCTGACGACCAGTCCGATCGACATGTCGGTGGGGTTCTCGCACTACGACTGCGGGGCGGAGATGGGGCAGTACCTGCTGCGCCGGGGGCGGCGGCGGGCGGGCTATGTTGGCGCGCTGGCGCGGGCGGACGTGATGGGACAGGCGCGGCTGGAAGGGTTTCAGGCAGTGCTGGCAGCGGCGGGGTGCCCGCTGGTGGACCGTGAGGTGCTGCTGGACATGCCGGGGTTCTATGCGGGCTATTACGGGCTGGAGACGCTGCTGGCACGGACACCCGGGCTGGACGTGGTCTATTTCCACAACGACGACATGGCGGTCGGGGGCCTGGCCTATGCGGCGGCGAAGGGCATCCGCGTGCCGGAGGATCTGGGGATCGCCGGGTGGGGCGGGATGGAGGCGGCGTCGATCCTGCCGAAACGGTTGACGACGACGGTGGTGCCGACGACCGCTATCGGCAAGGCGGCCGCCGAGGCTCTGGTAGCGCGGCTGAAGGGCGAGCCGGGGCAGGAGGTCACGGTGGTCCCGACCCGGCTGGTGCCGGGGGAGACGGGGTAGTCCGGGGCGGCGGAGTTTTCGAAAACGCCGCGACGGAGCCTTTGAAGGCTCCGGTTCGATTTCTTTGAAGAAATCGGTTTACCCGTGCGCCCAGGGGCCGTGAGGGTGGTCCAATCCGTCCAACCGCTGGAAGCCGTGCAGGCCGAAGAAGTCGCGCTGGCCCTGGATCATGTTCGCGGTGCCGCGGGCGGTGCGCATCAGATCGAACCAGGCTAGGCCCGACGACAGCGCGGGCAGGCCGAGGCCGTTCAGCGCACCGGCTGCCACCACGCGACGGAGGCCGGGTAGGCTTCGGCGCAGGTGGTCGGCGAAGAACGGGGCGAGCATCAGGTTGCGGGCGGGGTCTTCGGCAAGCGCGGTGGCCATGTCGTTCAGCATCGCCGAGCGGATGATGCAGCCCGCGCGCCAGACGCGGGCGATGGCGGGCATGTCGAGCGCCCAGCCGAAATCCTTGGCGGCGGCGGTCATCATCGCGAAGCCCTGCGCGTAGCAGAGGATTTTCCCGGCGATCAGGGCGTGTTCGAGGTCGTCCAGCGAGACCTCGGCGCGCTGGGGCGCGGGGCCGTAAAGCGCCTCACCG
This sequence comes from Paracoccaceae bacterium, assembly GCA_046305855.1. GTDB lineage: Bacteria > Pseudomonadota > Alphaproteobacteria > Rhodobacterales > Rhodobacteraceae > Tabrizicola. Next base: position 16,504 of record JBKDYO010000222.1, on the reverse strand, counting down.
GCTGCGCGTTCGGAGCGACGGGAGGAGACGTTGCGGGCCATGACGGCAGCTTCGATCACCGGGATCGGGGCGGCAAGGTTCTGCGCCTCGATCGCGGTCCAGCGGCCGGTGCCCTTCTGTCCCGCGGCATCGACGATCATGTCGAGGAGCGGTCCGCCCTTGACCGGGTCGGCGGCAGCGGCGACGGCGGCGGAAATCTCGACGAGGTAGGAGCGGAGAGTGCCTTCGTTCCAGCGGGCAAAGACCGGGGCGATCTGGGCGGCAGTCATTCCAAGCCCGTCGCGCATCACGCCGTAGGTTTCGGCGATCATTTGCATGTCGGCGTATTCGATGCCGTTGTGGACTGCCTTGACGAAGTGCCCTGCCCCAGCTGCGCCCATGTGGTCGGCGCAGGGGGTGCCGTCCTCGGTCTTGGCGGCGATGGCCTGCAGGACCGGGGCCATGCGCGTCCAGTCCTGCGCGGTGCCGCCCGCCATGATGGCGGGGCCGTGGCGGGCACCTTCTTCGCCGCCCGAGACGCCGATCCCCATGAAGCGGAACGGAAGTTTGGCGGCGGCACGGCGGTTGGTGTCGTGGAAATTGGCGTTGCCCGCGTCGATGACGAGGTCCTCGGGCGAGAGGTGCGGCGCGAGGGCGTCCAGCATGGCATCGACGGCAGGGCCAGCCGGGACCATCAGGATGATCGCGCGGGGCGGGGCCATGGCAGCGACCAGGTCGGCAAGGGTGTCGGCGGGGGTAATGCGGGAGGCCAAGTCCCCGGCCCCGGCCTTGAAGGCGTGGGTGACGCTGGTCGTGCGGTTCCAGACCGCGATGGGAAAGCCCTTTTCGGCGATGTTCAGCGCCAGCGCTGCACCCATGGTGCCAAGGCCGATGAGGCCGGTCTGCGGCTTGGTCATGGCCATTGGACGCCTTTGCGGTTGAGGATGACGGAATAGAGGCTGGTCGTCGCGGTAATGAACAGCCGGTGCTTGGCCCGCCCGCCGAAGCAGATGTTGGAGACGACTTCGGGCACAAGGATCTTGCCCATCAGGTGCCCGTCGGGCGCGATGCAATGGACCCCATCCCCGGCCGAAGACCAGAGATTTCCGTCGCTGTCGATGCGGATGCCATCGGCGCACCCCTTGTCGACTTTGTGGAAGAGACGACCATTCACGGGCCGTCCACCCACCATGTCGAAGACACGGATGTGCTGTGGATCGTTGTGGAACATGCGGCCAGTGTCGGCGACGTAAAGCCGGGATTCGTCCGGGCTGAAGGCAAGCCCGTTCGGGCAGGCCATGTCGGAGATCACCGCCTCAAGCTGGCCCGAGGGGTCGATCCGGTAGACCTGACAGGGAAGCTCTTGAGGGGACTTGTAGCCTTCGTAATCGGTGCCGATGCCGTAGTGCGGATCGGTAAACCAGATGCTGCCGTCCTTGGCCACGATCACGTCATTCGGGCTATTCAGGGGCTTGCCGTCGTAGGCATCGGCCAAGGTCGTGATCGTGCCATCCCATTCTGTGCGGGTGACGCTGCGACTGCCATGCTGGCACGAGATCAGGCGGCCCTGCCCGTCCCGGGTATGGCCGTTTGTATAGTTCGAGGGTTGGCGGAACGTCGTCAGCCCTTCTTCCGTCCAGCGCAGGATGCGGTTGTTCGGGATGTCGGAAAACAGCAGGCAGCCCTGATCGCCGAACCAGACCGGCCCTTCGGCCCAGTCGAACCCGGTGGCCAGTCGCTTGACCGGGGCGTTGCCCATGACGAAGGCACCGAAGGCAGGGTCGTGGATTTCGAAGAAGGACATCGCGGGTCTCCTTGCAGGCAGTTGTCGGCGACCCGGTGAGCAGGGTCAAACCGAAACGCAGTCAATCGGCGAACACGATCTGCGCTTTCATCGCCTGACTGCGGTCCGAGGCAAGGCGGAAGGCGTCCTCGGCATGGGCAAGCGCGATGGTATGGGTGATCAGGGGCCGGGTGTCGATCAGGCCTTTCTGCATCAGACCGACGCCGGTGGCAAACTCGGGGTGAAAACGGAACGACCCCCGCAGGTCAAGCTCCTTGGCCGTGATCGCCATCATCGGAAGGGTCATGTCGCCGCCAAGGCCAAGCTGCAGGATCACGCCGCGCGGGCGCAGGGCGGCGATCCCCCCGGCCAGGGCCGCGGCGACACCGGTGCATTCGTAAAGGACATCGAAATGGCCCTTGTCGGCGCTGTAGGCGGTCAGGGCATCCGGGTCAGTGCCGGTGTTGATCACCCGGTCCGCGCCGACCTTTGCCGCGAGCGACAAGGTGAAATCGGACAGGTCGGTCGCGACGATCTCGGCTGCCCCTGCCCGGCGCGCGGCGAGGATGCAGAGGGCACCAATCGGCCCGCAGCCGGTGACAAGGACGCGCTTGCCCAGCATGTCGCCCGCCCGGCGCGTGGCGTGAAGGGTGACGGCGAGGGGTTCGGCCATTGCAGCCTCGCCCGGGGTCAGGCCGGTGGCATCGACGCATTGGCCGGCGTCGGCGACAAGGATTTCGCGGAAGGCGCCCTGGATGTGCGGGAAGGGCATGGCGGAGCCGTAGAAGCGCATGTTCAGGCACTGGTTCGGCAGGCCTTCCAGGCAGAACTTGCAGCTGCCGCAGGGGCGGGAGGGGGAGACGGCGACAAGCTGGCCCTTGGTGAAGGTGGTATTGCCGGGGTCTTCGACATAGGCGGAGACCTCGTGGCCGAGGATCATCGGTTCCTTCAGCCGGACGGCCCCAAAGCCACCGTGGTTGTAGTAGTGCAGGTCCGATCCGCAGACCCCTCCAGTCGCCACGCGCAGACGGATCTGACCGGGAAGAAGGGCATCCTCGGCCCGGTCTTCGACCCTGAGATCGCGGGCGGCGTGGATGACGATAGCCTTCACAGCGGGACCGGGGTGATCAGGGGCTGGCCCGCGAAATGCGCGGTCAGGTTGTCTCGCATCAGCTTGCCCATCGCCTTCCGCGTCTCGATGGTGCCCGAGCCGTGGTGCGGCTGCAAAAGCATGTTCGGCGCGGTCAGGAAGCGGGGGTTGAGGTTCGGCTCGCCTTCGAAGACATCGAGCGCGGCCCCGGCGAGCTGACCGGATTCCAGCGCGTCCAGAAGCGCAATTTCGTCCACATTCGCAGCGCGGCTGATGTTGATCAGCGTGCCCTCGGGGCCAAGCGCCTGCAGCACGCGGGCGTTGACGATGTGGCGGGTTTCGGGGGTGGCGGCAAGTGCGACGAAGAGGTGGTCCGACCGTTCGGCAAGGGCCACGGCGTCGGGGATGTAATCCCAGCCCTCGGCCCCCGGTTTCGGGCTGCGGGCGGAATAGGCGATGTCCATGCCAAAGCCCTGCAACCGCTGCCCGATGGCCATCCCGATCCGTCCGAGGCCAAGGATGCCCGCCCGGCTGCCAGACACCTTGCGGGTCAGGGGCGGCACGCCCTTTGCGGCCCAGTCGCCGGACCGCACCCAGGCCTCGGCCAGGCCGACCCGCCGCACCAGTGCCAGGAGCATCGCCACGGCAAGATCCGCCACATCCTCGGTCAGGACGTCCGGCGTGTTGCTGACGCTGATCCCACGCGCCCGGCAACTGGCCAGGTGCACCGCGTCATAACCCACACCGAAGACCGAGATCATCTCGAGCTTCGGGCAGGCGGCGATCATCTTCTCGGACGCGCCGAGATCGCCCCGGGTGGCAATCGCGCGGATCTCTGTCCCGACCTTGGCCAGAAGCGCGTCCTTGTCGGCGGCCTCCCACCAGCGGTGGATACTGAAGGCGGCATCAAGCGGTTCCTGATCCCAATCCGGAACGGGGCCGACTTGCAGGACCTGCGGTTTGGACATGGGATTCCTCGCTGGCAGTCATGGGGCGCTTGACAGGGTTTGTTATCGATAACATAAACTGGTCCGGAGACGCTTGTCGAGAGCGAACTGAACGGGAGGCGGGCGTGGGGCTGCAACTTTTCAACCTGACCGGCATGCGGGCGCTGGTGACCGGGTCATCGCAGGGGATCGGCTTTGCGCTGGCCGAAGGAATGGCGGCTGCGGGCGCTCAGGTGGTACTGAACGGGCGCGACGCGGGCAAGCTTGCGGCGGCGGCAGCGCGGATACCGGGGGCGGAGGTGCTGGCCTTCGACGCGACGGATCATGCGGCCGTGCGGACTGCGGTGGATGCCTTCGAGGCGTCGGGGCACCCCATCGATATCCTGGTCAACAACGCTGGCATGCAGCACCGCGCGCCGCTTGAGGATTTCCCGGCCGAGGCGTTCGAGCGGCTGTTGCAGACGAACATCGCGTCGGTCTTCCATGTCGGGCAGGCCGTTGCCCGCCACATGATTGCGCGGGGACGGGGCAAGATCATCAACATCGCGAGCGTGCAGACAGCCCTCGCCCGACCCGGGATCGCGCCCTACACGGCGACCAAGGGGGCGGTCGGGAACCTGACCAAGGGCATGGCGACGGACTGGGCAAAGCATGGGCTGAACTGCAACGCGATTGCGCCGGGGTACTTCGACACGCCGCTGAACGCGGCGCTGGTGGCGGACCCGACGTTTTCGGCCTGGCTGGAAAAGCGCACCCCGGCAGGCCGCTGGGGCCGCGTCGAGGAGTTGCAGGGGGCGTGCATCTTCCTTGCCTCGGACGCGGCGAGCTTTGTCAACGGGCACATCCTGTATGTCGATGGCGGGATCACGGCCTCGCTATGAGCTTGCGTGTCGTGATCATGGGCGTGGCGGGGTGCGGGAAGTCGTCAGTGGGCGAAGGGCTGTCGGCCCGGCTGGGCATCCCCTACCGCGATGGTGACGACCTGCACACTCCGGCAGCGGTCGAGAAGATGCGGGCGGGGATTCCCCTGACGGATGCGGACCGCTGGCCATGGCTGGACCGGGTGGCGGGGGTGCTCGCGACAGAGGCCCCGGTGATCGTCGGCTGTTCCGCCCTGCGCCGGGCGTACCGCGACCGTATCCGGGCGGGCGCGGGCGGGGCGGTGCAATTCGTCCATCTGGCGGGCAGCCGGGAGGTCATTCTGGCGCGGATGGCCGCGCGAAAGGGGCACTACATGCCGACATCGCTGCTGGACAGCCAATTCGCGACGCTGGAGGTCCCGGGGCCGGAAGAGGCGCTGACGGTGGATATCGACCAGCCGCTGGACGCGATCATCGCCGCCGCTGCGGAAGGACTGATCCCATGACGGTTGCCCTGATCGGAGCAGGCGCCATGGGCGGTGCTATCGGGGCCCGGCTGGTGGCGACGGGTGCGGAGTTGACGGTGTTCGATCTGGACCCGGCCAAGGTCGCTGCCCTTGTCGCACAGGGGGCCACGGCTGCGCCAACGGCCGCGCAAGCAGCCAAGGGCACGCAGGCCGTGATCCTGTCGCTGAACGCGCCGCATATCGTGCGGGTGGCGGTCTTCGGACCGGGCGGAGTGGCCGAGGGGGCGGACGCGGGGACGCTGATCATCGACATGTCCTCGATCGATCCGGAGGCGACGAAAGCGCTGGCAGCGGATGCGGCGGCGCGGGGCCTGCGTTGGGTCGACAGTCCGCTGTCGGGCGGCATCCCGAAGGCGGTGACCGGGGAGCTGACGCTGATGCAGGGCGGCGAGCCTGCGGATGTGGCCAAAGCGCAGACGATCCTTGCGGGAGTTGCCTCGAATCAGACGCGGATGGGCGGTCCCGGTGCGGGGCAAACAACCAAGCTGATCAACCAGGTCCTCTGCGGGCTGGGCTTTCTAGCTGTGGCCGAAGCGACCGCGCTGGCCGAGGCTGCAGGGGTTGACGCGATGATGATCCCGAAGGCGCTGAAGGGGGGTCGGGCGGATTCTGCGATCCTGCAGGAATATATGCCGCGCATGGCGGCCCGCGATTACCGGCGGACGGGTCGGATCGACAACATGGTCAAGGACCTGAACGGGGCCGCCGACCTTGCCCGCCTGACCCACACCGCGATGCCGCTGACAGCCCTGTGCGCCGAGGTCCACCGGATGCTGACTGCGGCAGGCCTTGGCGGCGAGGATCAGGCCGCGCTGATGGAGTTCTTCAAAGGGCCACGAAAGGAGTCGGCATGATCACCCGCTACGCGCTTTTTGAGGGCTCGCTTCATGAAGGCCATACCGAGGCCTTCCGCCGCGATGTGCTGGCCGAGATGCTGCCCGTCTGGCAGCGCTTTCCCGGGGCGCTGGCGATCCATGTCACCTTTGCCGAAGACCGCGACGAGGGCGCGCCGGAGTACCCGCTGATCCTTGCGATCGACTGGCCGGACAGGGCCACCGTCGATGCCTTCCTGACCCACCCGATCCGCAAGGAAGGCCGTGCGGCAACCGAAGCCGTGCTGTCGCGCCACTTCACCGGCCGCATCCACCACCATGTCACCACGGCGCATGACTTTGCCCCGACACTGGATTCCGGGCAGGGGGCACGATAGCAAACGGCATGACGCAAGCCCGCAAAGCCCCGACCATGGCCGATGTCGCCCGCCTTGCGGGGGTCTCGCCGATGACGGTCAGCCGGGCTTTCAAACGGGACACGTCGGTCAGCGAGGCGACGCGGGACACGATCCTGAAGGCGGCAGAAGAACTGGGCTATGTCTTTGACAGCGCAGCCTCGTCCCTGCGGTCTCAGCGCAGCGATTTCGTCGCGGTCACCATCCCGTCGATCAATAACGCCAACTTCGCCGAAACGCTGCGCGGTCTGACCGAAGGGCTGAAGGACCGGGGCCTGCAGATCCTTCTGGGCTACACCGACTATGACATCCACGAGGAAGAGCGGCTGATCGAACAGCTTCTGCGCCGCCGCCCCGAGGCGATCGTGGTCACCGGGGGCAAGCACACTCCGCGCGCGCGAAGGTTGCTGGAGAACGCGGGGATCCCGGTGGTCGAGACCTGGGATCTGCCCGAGGCCCCGATAGGCCATGTGGTGGGCTTTTCCAATGCCGCTGCCGTGCGCGGGATGATCGACCATTTCGTCTCAAAGGGCGTGACGCGCATCGCCTTTATCGGGGGGGACGCCGACCGCGACACCCGGGGCACCGACCGGCGCGAGGGCTTTGTCGCCGCGATGCAGGCGCATGGGCTGGATGCCTCGCGCCTGATCGCGGCGGGCGCTCCGCCGATTTCGATGCGCGAAGGGGCGGCGGCAATGGGACGGCTCTTGGACAGCCTGCCCGACACCGAAGCGGTGATCTGCGTGTCCGACCTGTCGGCCTTTGGCGCGCTGACCGAATGCCAGCGGCGCGGGATCGCGGTGCCCGAGGCCATCTGGATTGCGGGCTTCGGCGATTACGAGATTGCCGAGGTTTCCGTCCCCGCGCTGACCACGATCAACCCTTTCCCGCGCGAGATCGGGGCAAAGGCGGCGGCGCTGATCCTTGACGTGCTGGACGGTCGCCAAAGCGAACCCGCCAAGGTGATGATCCAGCCCGAGCTGATGATCCGCCGGTCCAGCCGCTGATGCGGGTCAGAGGATATCGAGCGCCTTGATGTCCTCGGCGGCGAAATCAATCAGCGCGCGGACCTTGCGGGGCAGGACGCGGCCTTCGAGGTAGACGGCGTTCAGGGGAGCGGTCTCGCCGGGAAAATCGGAAAGGACGGCCACGATGCGACCTGAAGCCAGGGCTTCGTAGACTGCAAAGCGCGGGGCGTAGGCAAGGCCCCGGCCTTTCGCCGCAAGGTCAACCGCGGCACGGGCAGAGTTGACCCGAAAGGGGCCCTGAACCGTAACGGCGGGGCCGTCGGGACCAAATTGCCAGCGGCTGGGCGCGCGGCGGTTGGTGTCAAGGATGCAGTCATGCTGGACAAGGTCAGCCGGGGTGCTGGGTGTGCCCCAGGCGGCAAGATAACCGGGGCTTGCGACGAGGATCGAACGGAAGCTGCCCAGCTTTCGCGCCTTCAGCGACTGCGTGTCGGTGCGCCCCATGCGAAAGGCGACGTCGATGCCTTCGGCGGCCAGATCGACGTGGCGGTCGTTCAGGCGCAGGTCGAAGGACAGGGCCGGATTGCGCTGGCCGAAGCGTTCCAGCATCCCGACCACATACATCTCGCCAAAGGTGACGGGGGCGGAGACCCGGATCACCCCGGCGAACCCGCGCGAGCCTTCGGAGACCTCGCCGATGAGGGCATCGAGATCGTCCAGCAGGGCTGGCGCGCGGGACAGAAGATCCTCGCCCGCAGGCGTCAGGCCCACCTTGCGCGTGGTGCGCTGCAGCAGACGGACGCCGAGCCGCCCTTCAAGTTCCGCCACGTACTTGGACGTCAGCCGGTTCGACACGCCGAGATGTTCCGCCGCCGCCGTGAACGACCCGGTCTGCGCCGTGGCGACGAAGGCCTTCAGCTCGTCGATCAGGTCCATCTAATTCGGAACGTTTTGTGGATAGTCATTCCGTAATTTGGCCATTTCATGCAGGTCGGTCAAGGTCTACCTGAGGGGCATCAGAAACGCGCCAACTCCTTTGGCGCAGGAAAGGACAATCCCATGACCCCCAATTCCGATTACGCCGCCCTGATCCTTCGCGTCGCAAGCGGTGCGCTGTTCATCGCGCACGGGCTGATGAAGGTCTTCGTCTTCACGATCCCGGGCACGGTCGGCTTTTTCGAAAGCCTTGGTCTGCCAGGCTTTCTGGCCTACCTCGTCATTCTCGTCGAAGTTGGCGGCGGTCTGGCGCTGATCCTGGGTGTCGCCACCCGCGCGGTATCGCTGGCGCTGATCCCGGTGCTTCTGGGGGCGATTTGGGTGCACTCGGGCAACGGCTGGGTCTTTTCCAGCGAAGGCGGCGGCTGGGAATTCCCGCTGTTCTGGGCCATCGTGCAGGGGGCCGTGGCGCTTCTCGGCAGCGGTGCCTATGCGCTGAAGCCTTCTGCGCGGACCCTTGCGACCGCCTGACCCTTCGGGCCGCCCGGATGCGGGCGGCCTCCTTCTACAGGAGACGACCATGAGCGCGATCACTGACCTTCATGCCCTGCGCGACCGGCTGTCCCCTTCGGCCCGGATGCCTGTGGTGTTTCTGGGTCACGGCAGCCCGATGAACGCCATCGAAGACACCGACTATAGCCGCGCCTGGACGGCCCTGGGCCAAAGCCTGCCGCAGCCGCAGGCGATCCTTGTGGTTTCGGCCCATTGGATGACGCGCGGGACGACGCTGGTCGATGTCTCGAAGCTGCCAAAGACGATCCATGACTTCTACGGCTTCCCGGATGCACTTTATGCGATGGATTATCCGGCGCCCGGCAATCCCGAGCTTGCGCGCGAAGTCGTCAGCCTGCTAGCCAGCCACCACGCCGCCGAGGATGACAGCTGGGGCCTTGACCACGGGGCATGGACGGTGCTGCGGTTCCTCTATCCGCAGGCCAAGGTGCCGGTCTTCCAGGTGTCCATCGACATGGGCCGGGGTCTTGATCACCAGCTGGAGGTCGGCCGGACGCTGGCGCAACTGCGTGATCGGGGCGTGCTGATCCTGGGGTCGGGCAACGTGGTGCACAACCTGCGCGCCATGCGGTTTGGCGGCCAGCCGCAGGACTTTGCGCTGGAGTTTGACCGCCTGTTCGCGGACCGTCTGGAAGCACGCGATCTGAAGCCGCTGGCCGACCGCGAGGGGCTTGGGGCACTGCTGCGCATGGCCCACCCCACGGTCGACCACTACATGCCCGCGCTGACCATCGCCGGGGCGTCGGATGCCCGGGACAAGCTTACGTTCATGACCGATGCAATTGACCTTGGGTCGGTTTCCATGCGGTCCTTCGTCTTTCACGCCTGAGGAGGCAACGATGCTGGTCGATGGCAAATGGGCGGAAGACTGGCAGCCGGTGCAAAAGGCCGATGAGAAGGGGCGCTTTGTCCGCCAGACTTCAAGCTTCCGCAACTGGATCACCGCGGATGGCAGTCCGGGGCCGACCGGGACCGGCGGCTTCAAGGCCGAAGCCGGGCGCTATCGTCTGTATGTCGGTCTGATCTGCCCCTGGGCCTCGCGCACCCTGATGGCCCGCAGCCTGAAAGGGCTGGAGGCGCTGATCCCGGTGACGGTCGTCAACCCGACCCTCAGCCCGCAAGGCTGGCAGTTCGGGGGCTATGCCGGAGCGGACGAAGACCCGCTGTTCGGGGCGACCTACATGCACGAGATCTACACGCGGGCCGATCCGCACTATACCGGGCGCGCCACGGTGCCGGTCCTGTGGGACATGGCGCAGGGCGTGCTGGTGTCGAACGAGAGCGCCGACATCGTGCGGATGTTCGACACGGCTTTCGAGCATCTGGCCCTCTCAACGCTGCGGCTTTACCCCGCCGATCTGGGCGACAGGATCGACGCCCTGAACGCCCGGATCTATGACGCGCTGAACAACGGGGTCTACAAGGCGGGCTTCGCCTCGACGCAAGGGGCCTATGACGAAGCGGTCGAGGGTGTCTTCGCCATGCTGGACGAACTGGAATCCCTTCTGACCGGCGATTACCTGTTTGGCGACCGGCTGACCGAGACCGATATCCGCACCTTCGTCACCCTGATCCGCTTTGACGCGGCCTATCACGGCATCTTCAAGACCAACCGTCGCCAGATCGCCGACTACCCGCGCCTGTCGGCCTACATGCAGCGTATCCTGCGGCTGCCCGGGGTGGCGGCAACGGTCAACCTGGACCACATCACGCGCGGGTATTACTCGATCAAGGCCCTGAATCCGTCCGGCATCCGGCCAGTCGGTCCACGGCATGTGACAGAGATGGTGCAGGCCGCGGCGCTGTGATTTCATGGGCATCCCCGGCCCCGAAGGACAGACGCCATGACCCTACCCCCGATTGACCAGCTTGTTGACCAGCTGACCCTGGAAGAACAGGTTTCGCTTCTGTCGGGCGAGGATTTCTGGTCGCTGCCCGCCATTCCCCGTCTTGGGATCGGCAAGATGCGGGTCACGGACGGGCCGAATGGCGCGCGCGGGTCGGGGACTCTGGTCGGCGGAGTCTCGGCTGCGGCCTTTCCGGTGGGGATCAGCATCGGTGCGACCTGGGACGTGGATCTTGCCCGCCGGATCGGCAAGGCGCTGGCCGAGGAGGTGAAGTCGAAAGGCGCGCATGCCTCGCTTGCCCCGACAGTGAACATCCAGCGGTCGGTGACCAACGGGCGGAACTTCGAATGCTATTCCGAAGACCCGGAGCTGACCGCCGACCTTGCCGTGGCGATGATCGAGGGCCTGCAGGGCGAAGGCATCGCTGCGACGGTCAAGCATTTCGCCGGCAATGAAAGCGAGATCGAGCGGACGACGATCAGCTCGGACGTCGATGAACGGTCGCTGCGCGAGCTTTACCTGCGCCCCTTCGAGGATGCGGTGAAGCGCGCCGGGGTCTGGGGGATCATGTCGTCCTACAACAAGGTGAACGGCACCTATGCGGCGGAAAACCATTGGCTGCTGACCCAGGTGCTGCGGCAGGACTGGGGCTATGACGGGATCGTCATGTCCGACTGGTTCGGGTCACGCACGACGGCACCCACGGTGAACGCGGGGCTGGACCTGGAAATGCCGGGCCCGACGCGGGACCGGGGAGAAAAGCTGGTGGCTGCTGTCGAGCGCGGCGAGGTCAGCAGCGAGATGGTGCGGGAGCGGGCGCTGAACATCCTGCGCTGGATGGCACGCACTGGCGGGCTGGAGGCCACGGGCGCGTTGCAGGAACGCGCCGATGTGCGGCCCGAGCATTCTGCGCTGATCCGCGAGGCCGGGGCGGCGGGCACGGTGCTTTTGACCAACGATGGCATCCTGCCCCTGACCCCCGGCGCAGGGCGGATCACGGTGATCGGGCCCAATGCCAAGGTGGCGCAGATCATGGGCGGAGGCTCGTCGCAGCTGAACCCGCATTATCAGGTCACGCCGTGGGAGGCGCTGGTCAAGACCGAAGGTGAGTCGACGCTCACGTTTGCGCTGGGGTGCACCAACCACCGGTGGGAGCCTGTGCTGGCCGGTCCCATAATAGTCGACTATTTCGACAACGAGACCCTGTCCGGCCCGGCGGTGCACCGTGAGGTGATCGACAGCGCCCTGACCTTCTGGATCCATCCGGTCGCGGGTGGGCGGGTCGATGCGGCGCGGTTTTCGGCCCGGATGACGGGGACCTTTACGCCCGACGTTGACGGGCGGCATGTGCTGGGCGTGCATTCTGCCGGGCTGTCGCGGGTCTATGTCGACGGCCAGCTTGTTGCCGATGCCTGGGCGGGATGGACCAAGGGCCGCACCTACTTTGAGGAAGGTTGCGACGAGGTGACGGGCGAGGTGATGCTGACCGCTGGGCACCCGCACCGGATCGAGATCGAGTTCGCGACCAAGGCTCCGGAAAACCTGGTGGTCTTCGGTGTCCGGGTCGGCCTGTCCCGGCCGATGGGCGATGCCGAGATTGCCGAGGCGGCGAAGCTGGCGGCGGAGGCCGAGACGGCGGTTCTGTTCGTGGGGCGATCGGGCGAATGGGACACCGAAGGGTCGGACCTGCAGGGGATCGCGCTGCCCGGGCGGCAGGATGACCTGATCGCCGCGGTCTGTGCGGCGAACCCGCGCACGGTCGTCGTCCTGCAGACTGGCGGGCCGGTCGAGATGCCCTGGTTGGCCAAGGCGGCTACGGTGTTGCAGGCCTGGTATCCGGGGCAGGAGGCTGGCAATGCCATTGCCGATGTCCTTTACGGTCGCGCCGATCCGGGCGGGCGTCTGCCGCAGACTTTTCCCGTGCGCTGGCAGGACAACCCGACCTGGAGCCAGGACCCCGAGGTCTACCCCGGTCTGGACGGCCACGTGCGCTATGAGGAAGGGCTGATGATCGGGTACCGGCATTATGACCGGACCGGAATTCCTCCGCTGTTCCCCTTTGGCCATGGTCTTTCCTACACGTCCTTCACGATGACCGATGTCACAGCCCATCCGCTGGACGACGGCGTGCGGGTGACGACCCGGATCACGAACACCGGCAGCCGCGCGGGCAGCACGGTGGTTCAGGTCTATGTCGGTGAGGCCGCCCCGCCGGTCCTGCGCCCCGTCCGCGAGTTGAAGGGGTTTGCCAAGGTAGCGCTTGATCCGGGCGCGTCGGCTGAGGTCGCCATCGACCTCGGCGCCCGCGATTTCGCGTGGTTCGACGTCAACGCGCAAGGCTGGACGGTGACGGGCGGGACCTACACGGCCTTTGTCGGCTTCTCGGCTGCGGACATCCGGGCCGAAGTCAGCCTCAGTCAGGACCCGCGCCAGCTTCCGGTCTGACGCTGCCCGTAGCAGGTTTCTGCCTTTGCCCGGACAGACGAAAAGACGCGCTTGACAGACTCAGGGTGTTTATGACACCGATGTCATGACACCGATGTCACAGTGCAGGACGGGAGGCCGCGCATGTCGACGATCTATGATGTCGCCCGTGTTGCCGGGGTTTCTCCGAAAACTGTCAGCCGCGTCCTGAATGCGGACGGGCCGGTCGGCGAAAAGACCCGCGAGGCGGTGGAACGCGCGATGCGTGACCTGGGCTATGTCCGGTCGAACGCCGCACGAATGATGCGCGCCCAGAAGTCCGGAATCATCGGACTGATCACCGGCGCGATTTCAACCAAGAACCAGCCCTCGACCCAGCAGGGCCTGCCGGACCTGTATATCGTCCAGGGCCTGCAGCGGGCGCTTGAATCCTCGGGGATGACGGTGATGATCGCCGATACGGCGGGCCGCAAAGACCGGGTGCCGCATCTGATCGACACTTTCCTGTCGCACCGGGTGGAAGGGCTGATCTATGTCGCCGAGTACCATCAGGAAGTGAACCTGCCCAAGCTGCCGGACGACACGCCGCTGGTGCTGGCGAACTGCTTTGATGCGCGCGGCACGGCGTCGGTGGTGCCTGATGACCGGAGGCTGCAGGCTGACCTTGTCCGTCGGCTGATCGCCGCGGGCCACCGGCGCATCGCCTATCTGTCGCTGCATCCCGGCATGGTCGCAGGACGGTTGCGCCCCCTGGGCTACCGCGATGCCCTGGCCGAAGCCGGGCTGCCCTATGACACGGCTCTGCTGGCCAGTGTCGATTTTGACCAGCCCGAGACCGGGCCGCAGCTGTTGTGGGACAGCATCGACCGGATGCTGCGGCTGGATCAACCGCCGACGGTCCTGTGCTGCGGCAACGACCAGATGGCGATGATGGTCTATGGCATCCTGCGGTCGATGGGCCGCAAGATGCCGGACGAGATTGGCGTGGCGGGGTTCGACAACTACCGCGCCATTGCCGAGACGCTCTATCCGCCGTTGACGACGGTGGACCTGCCCTACAACGCGATTGGCGTGCGGGCGGGCGAGCGGCTGATGCAACTGATTTCCGGCGAAAGCCGGGATAACCAAAGCCCGGTCCTGGTGGCCGGGCCGGTGCACTGGCGTGCCTCGGTCAACGAGGTGCGTTCCGAGAACGTCGTGACTTTCAAAACCCTAAGGGAGGAAACCAAATGAAGATGTTCACCATCGCGGCTTCGGCTGCGATCCTGGGCTGGGCCTCGGTGGCGCAGGCTCAGGAAACCCTGACCATGTGGTACCATGGCGCGGGCAACGAGGTCGAAAGCAAGATCATCAACCAGATCATCACCGACTTCAACGCTGCCCAGGCCGACTGGAAAGTCGAGCTGCAAAGCTTCCCGCAGGCGGCCTATAACGATTCGGTCGTCGCAGGCGCGCTGGCGGGCAACCTGCCGGACATCCTGGACGTCGATGGTCCCGTGATGCCGAACTGGGCCTGGGCTGGCTATCTGCAGCCGCTGAAGATCGACGAAGCGAAGATCGCCACCTTCCTGCCCGGCACCAAGGGCATGTGGAACGGTCAGCTGTATTCGATCGGCCTTTGGGATGCTGCCGTGGCACTGGTCACCCGCCAGTCCACGCTGGACGAGCTGGGCCTGCGCACCCCGACGCTGGACGCGCCCTGGACCAAGGACGAATTCATGGCGGCGCTGGACGCGGCGAAGGCTTCGGGCAAGTGGGAGTTCGCGCTTGACCTCGGCATGGCCTGGACCGGCGAATGGTACCCCTACGCCTTCTCGCCCTTCCTGCAGTCCTTCGGTGGCGACATCGTTGACCGCTCGACCTACAAGACCGCGGAAGGTGCCCTGAACGGCGAGGCCGCCCTGGCCTTCGGCGCATGGTGGCAAGGTCTGTTCACTGGCGGCTATGCCCAGGCGACCCAGGACCCGGCGGATCGTGACGGCGGCTTTGCCGGCGGCAAGTATGCCTTCTCGTGGAACGGCAACTGGGCAGCCCTGGGTGCGCTTGGTGCGTTCGAGGACACCGTCTTCCTGCCTGCCCCTGACCTGGGCGCTGGCTCGAAGATCGGCGCGGCCTCGTGGCAGTTCGGCGTCTCGGCATCGTCCAAGAACCCTGAAGGGGCTGCGGCCTTCATCGAGTTCGCGCTGCAGGACAAGTACCTGGCGGACTTCTCGAACGGCATCGGCCTGATCCCGGCGACCCCGACTGCAGCCGAGATGGTCGACAACTACAAGGCCGGCGGCCCGCTGGCAGTGTTCGTCGACTATTCGGCCAAGCAAGGCCTCGTCCGCCCGGTTTCGCCCGGCTACGTGGTTCAGGCCAAGGTCTTCGAAAAGGCGCTGGCCGACATCGCCAACGGCGCTGACGTCGCTGGGACGCTGGACGCGGCTGTCGACGAAATCAACGCCGACATCGAAAAGAACGGCGGCTACGGCCACTAAGCGGCCTTTCGGCTCCGGCGATCTGCCGGGGCCGGGTTCTCCCCAGAACCTCGGCTGGCGCGGGCAACCCCGCCAGTCCCTCTCCCCTCTCACGCGTCGAGGCGATCATGGCGTCGAAGTTCACCGTGTCCAACCGGACGGGCTGGCTGATGGCGGGACCCGCGATCTTCCTGATCGCCGGTTTCGTGATCCTGCCCTTCTTCCTGGCAATTGGTCTGTCGTTCACCAACCAGCGGCTGGTGTCGCCGAACCCGACCGAGTTCATCGGTGTCGCCAACTATCGCCAGCTGCTTGGCGTGGCCACCGTGACGCTGGAGCCGGTTCGCGATGACGCGGGTGCCATCGTGATGAAGGACGGCGCGCCCGAATACCCCTCGCTGCGCGCGCTGACACGCAACAACCCGGACCGCCCTGACCTTGCGGGGATGCGGGAATGGTTCAGCTTCTCTTTCACTGGCGAAAACCGGACCTATGTGCTGGCCCGCGACGTCGTCTTCATGAAGGCCATCGTCAATACCTTCATCTTCGTGATCGTCGTGGCCCCGGTGCAGGCAGGCCTTGCCCTTGGCCTCGCGCTCTTGATCAACCAGCGCCTGCGCGGGATCAACGTGTTCCGCGCGATCTATTTCATGCCGGTCGTGGTTTCGATCGTCGTCGTCTCGCTGTTGTGGCGGTTGATCTATGACGGCCAATCGGGGCTGCTGAACAACCTTCTAGGGTCGATAAGTTTCGGCCTGATCCCGCCCATAGACTGGCTGGGCAATCCTTCGACAGCCCTGGGCGCGATCATCGCGATGTCGATCTGGCAGGCGGTGGGGTTCCACATGGTGATCTGGCTTTCGGGCCTGCAGACCATCAGCCC
>JBKDYO010000221.1:0-2564 GCA_046305855.1 Paracoccaceae bacterium | reverse complement strand
ACGCCCTCGCCGAAGACAGGGGCCTCGTCACCGAAGCCCACATCACTCCCAACCTCCAAATCCTCGGCGACCGCAACCTGATCGCCCAGGTCCTCTCCAACCTCCTCGACAACGCCAGCAAATACTGCGCCGCCGGGGACCACCTCACCCTGACGATCACCCCCGAAGATGACCGCATCCTCATGTGCATCGCCGACACCGGCCCCGGCCTCCCCGAGGACCTCAAGGCCGAGGCCTTCGACCGCTTCACCCGCGCCGAGCGGGACCGCGCCACCCCCGGCCACGGCCTCGGCCTCGCCCTCGTCCGCGCCATCGCCGCCCGCCACGGCGCACGGCTGACCCTTCCGCCCACCGATAAAGGTTTCGCGCTTGAAATCCGCTGGCCAAGGCTGCAGCAATCGGACTGACCCAACCCCGGACCCCTCATGCGGCGCGCCCTTCTTCCCCTCCTGCTCCTCCTCGGCTGCGCGCCCTGGAACCAGCCGCAGAACCAACCCCTGCAAGGTGAGAACGCCCCCCTCTCTGACCCCGCGCCCGGCGACGGCGAACTGTACATCGGCCTCGCCTTCTCCGGCGGCGGCATGCGCGCGACGGCCTTCGCCTACGGGATGCTGCAGGAACTCCAAGCCGCCCAAACCGGCACCCCCAACGGCCTTCTCGACAACGTCCACCTCGTCTCCGGCGTCTCCGGCGGGTCGGTCATGGCAGCGCAACTGGGTCTCAAAGGCCCCGAGGGCATCACCGGCTTCCGCGAGAAATTCCTCATCACCAACGCCGAAGCCTACATGACCACCTCCGGCTTCAACCCCCTGACCATCGCCAAGGGCATCGCCGGGGGCGTCAACGGCCGCGACACCTTCGGCCGCTACCTCGACGATACGCTTTACAAGGGCGCCACCTTCGCCGACCTGCGCCGATCGGGCATCAAGACCTGGATCAACGCCACCGACATGGCGAACAACACGCCATTCCTGTTCTCCCCGGAAACCTTCGACGCCCTCTGCTCCGACCTCTCCCGCGTGAAACTGTCCGAAGCCGTCGCCGCCTCCGCCGCCTTCCCCTTGGTCTTCACCCCCATCGTCTTGGAAGCCCACCACGACAAATGCACCTACCGCGAGCCCGACTGGCTCACCGCCGCCCGCTACAACCCCGAAGCCACCGCCGCCATGCGCGCCCATGCCCGGGCGCTGGAAAGCTACACCAACCCGGACGAGGTGAAATTCGTCAAGCTCCTCGACGGCGGCATCACCGACAACTTCGGCACGACCGGCCTCGCCGTCGAACGCGCCCGCGCCCAGGTCCCCTACGCCCCCTTGACCGCCGGAGAGGCCGTCAAGTTGAAACGCATGCTGTTCCTCGTCGCCAACGCCGGCGTCGACAAGGACTACGACTGGACCCAAAAGGTCCAGGGGCCGGGGGGCGTCAACCTCGCCATGTCCATCGCCACCTCCGCCATGTCCGCCGCCTCCCGCTCCGGCTACGATTCCATGCGGGGCGAGCTGCGGCTGTGGGAAACCGAACTCATCGAATGGCGCTGCGCCCTGCCGCTGTCCGAGGTCCGCAAGCTGCGCGGCACCACGCAAGGCTGGGACTGCAAGGACGTGAAACTCTTCGTCGGCGAGGCAAGCTTCGCCTCCCTCCCCACCGCGTTGCGCGACCAACTCGACGCCGTCCCCACCCGCCTCAAACTCCCCGAGACCCAAGTCGACATGGTCATCGAAGCCGGCCGCCAAGCCACCCGCATGACCCCTGAGTTCAACGGCTTCCTCGCCTCCCTCACCGGTAACGACGTCGATACCCGCATCCAGGACGGCATCGCCGCCGGAGGCCGCCGCGTCACCCCCCTGAACTGACCCGCCCAAAATTCTTCGCCGAAGAATTTTCGGCCCCCCGGATGACAAATCGCGTCACCCGGCAAACCCCACTTGCCCCGCGACCGACCCGCAGTAATCTGCCCCCACCATGCGCAAGGGCCTTTCCTCAATCGCTTTGACCCTGGCCCTTCTGGCCCCGCCCGCCCATGCCGAAGTCCGCGCCGTCATCGTGGGCGTCTCCGACTACCTGACCCTCGACGCCGACCTGAAAGGCCCCTCGAACGACGCCCGCCTGATGGCCGAGACCCTGATCGCCCGCGGCGTCTCCCCGTCGCAGATCACCGTCCTCACCTCCGACCCCACCGGCCTTCCGACCGGCACCGCCGCCGGCCAGCCCACCCGCGCCGAAATCCTGCGAACCCTCGACGCCGCCACCGCGGCCTCCGCCCAAGGCGACACCATCGTCTTCACCTTCTCCGGCCACGGCGCCCAGGCCCCCGACCTCTCCGGAGACGAGGGCAGCGGCTACGACGAGCTTCTCCTCCCCGCCGACGCCACTGGCTGGAAAGGCGCGATCGGCGCGGTCGAGAATGCCATCGTTGACGATGAGTTGCGGGTCTGGACGCAGTCTGCCCTGTCGAAAGGCGTCAAGGTCATCGGTCTGATCGACGCCTGCCACTCCGCCACCGGCTTCCGCGCCGTGGGAGGGCAGGGCGTGCCCAAGGTGATCGATGAGGCGCAACTCGGCAT
>JBKDYO010000220.1:0-10525 GCA_046305855.1 Paracoccaceae bacterium | reverse complement strand
CGCCAGCGTCAGGCCGGGACGGTCCACCCGTCGATCACCGAAACCGCCTCTTCCGCGGTTTCGACCATGGCGAACAGCGACAGGTCCTCTGGCGAGATCACCCCGGCTTCGGCAAGGTGGTTCCAGTTCACCACCTTCTCCCACCAGTCACGACCGAACAGCAGGAACGGGATCGGTTTCATCCGGCCGGTCTGGATCAGGGTCAGGCTTTCGAACATCTCGTCCAGCGTGCCGAAGCCGCCGGGGAAGACGCAGACGGCCTTGGCGCGCATCAGGAAGTGCATCTTGCGGATAGCGAAGTAGTGGAAGTTGAAGGACAGGTCCGGGGTGACATAGGCGTTCGGAGCCTGTTCGTGGGGCAAGACGATATTCAGGCCGATGCTTTGCCCGCCAGCCTCGTCCGCGCCGCGGTTACCGGCCTCCATCACGCCGGGGCCGCCGCCAGTGCAGATCACGCCTTCGCGCCCATAGGTTTCAAGGCTGCGCTCGGTCATGATCCGGGCAAAGCGGCGGGCTTCGTCATAGTAGTGCGACAGGTCGGCCAGGGTTTTGGTCCGCGCGGTGTCGCGATGTTCCGGCGCGGGGATGCGGGCTCCGCCGAACATGACGATGGTCGATTCGATGCCGCGTTCGTCCATGATCAGCTGCGGCTTAAGGAGTTCTAGCTGCAACCGGACCGGCCGCAGCTCCTCGCGCGTCAGGAAATCGCGGTCCGTGAAGGCAAGCCGGTAAGCGGGCGCGCGCGTCTGCGGCGTGTCCGGGATGCGCTTGGCGGCCGCGATATCCTCGACAGAATCGCGAAACGGGTGGCTGCGGGGTTCGTCTTTCATCAGGACACTCGGCAATTGGGGTTGACGCTAGGCTTAGCGTCACCAGAGCATGAGGGCCACCCGAAGTTTCTGGAGCGCTGTCATGCACGAGGGAGAACGGGTGGTCACGCCGGACTTGGCCGGGCGGCTGGTGGCGGAGCAGTTCCCGGACTGGGCGGGGCTGGCGGTGCGGCCGCTGGCGGTTGCGGGCAGCGACAATGTGATGATGCGGCTGGGCGAGGGCCTGGTGCTGCGATTTCCGCGCATCGCCGATGCCGTAGGGGCGCTGGAGGTCGAGGCCCGCTGGCTCGGCTGGGTGGCCGGGGTCTCGCCCCTTGCAGTGCCGGAGGTGGTGGCACTTGGAAAACCGGGGGCGGGCTATCCCTGGCCCTGGGCGGTCCTGCGCTGGATTTCGGGGCGCGATGCGCTGGTGGCCCCGGTCGAGGATCTGGCGGCGGCTGAGGCGCTGGCGCGGTTCGTCCAGGCCCTGCGCGGCGCGCCAGTGCCCCAGGGTCTCCCGTTCAGGCGGGATGGCCTGCAGTCGCGCGACGGGTTCCTGCGGCAGATGATCTTGCGGATCACGGACGAGGCTGACGCGGGTGACATAACGCGAGCCTGGGAGGCAGCCCTGGCCTTGCCCGCGTGGGAGGGCGTGCCGCTGGTGGTCCACGCCGACCTGCATCCGTTGAACCTGATCGTAAGGGACGGGGCGCTGGCGGCGGCAATCGACTGGGGCGGGCTTGGCGCAGGGGACCCGGCGCTGGACCTGATCTGCGGCTGGACAGTGCTGGAGGCCGCGGGCCGGGCGGAGTTCCGGCGGCGTCTGTCAGTCGATGCCGCGACCTGGGCGCGGGGCTGGGCCTATGCCTTTTCAAAGGCCGTCATGGCCGCGCCCTACTACCGCGAGACGAATCCGGCCCTGCGCGAGGTGATGCTGCGCACTCTGCGGCGCTGCCTGGCCGACCGACCGGATTGCATGGAACCGGTCCGATGGATATGAGGGCGCGGACAAAAGGGGAGAGCATCATGTCCAACGCCGCGCTGGAAACCGCCATCGAAGCCGCCTGGGAGGCGCGGGACGGGATTTCGCCCGCCACAAAGGGCGAGGTGCGCGATGCCATCGAGGCGACGCTGACGGCGCTGGATTCGGGCAGCCTGCGGGTCGCGGAAAAGCGGGGCAGTGACTGGCATGTGAACCAGTGGGCGAAGAAGGCAGTGCTGCTGTCGTTCCGCCTGACGGACATGTACGAGATTTCCGGGTCGAACGGCGGGTCGAACTGGTGGGACAAGGTGCCCTCTAAATGGCAGGGCTGGAGCGAGACCCAGTGGCGCGCGGCGGGGTTCCGGGCAGTGCCGGGGTCGATCGTGCGTCGGTCGGCCTATATCGCCAAGGGCGTGGTACTGATGCCGTCCTTCGTCAACATCGGGGCCTATGTCGATGAAGGCTCGATGGTCGACGGCTGGGCGACGGTCGGGTCCTGCGCGCAGATCGGCAAGAACGTGCATCTGTCGGGCGGCGTGGGCATCGGCGGGGTGCTGGAGCCGATGCAGGCAGGGCCGACGATCATCGAGGACAACTGCTTCATCGGTGCCCGGTCCGAGGTGGTCGAGGGTTGCATCGTCCGTGAGGGCTCGGTGCTGGGCATGGGCGTCTTCATCGGCAAGTCGACCAAGATCGTTGACCGCGAGACGGGCGAAGTGATGTACGGCGAGGTCCCGGCGGGATCGGTGGTCGTGGCGGGCTCGATGCCGTCGAAAGGCGGGATCAACCTCTATTGTGCGGTGATCGTGAAGAAGGTCGATGCGCAGACGCGGTCGAAGACCAGCATCAACGAGCTTCTGCGGGACTGAGGATCACGCCACCAGCAGTGCTGCGACATGCGCCCTGACTTCGGGCCGGGCCGACGGCCCGTAGCCGGTGTCGGGGTTGCGCGCGAGTTCCGGGAACAAAGACAGCAGTTCCGCCTGCACCTCGGGGTCATGACCGGCAAGCGTGGTCGGGCCGGGGTAGTAGCTCTCGCTCCACAACCCTTCGGCGCGAATGATCTCGTGGGTGTCGAACAACAGGTGGTGATAAATCACCGTGCCGCCGTCCGCCGCCTGCTGCAGCCGCCCCGCACGGACGAGGTGGAGCGCCTTGACCAGAACCTCGGCCTCGCCGGCGTAAAGTTCGGCGCGCCAGCCCGAAAAATGCAGCCGATGCTGCGGTGAGACTGCAAGCGCGCCATGATCGCCGAAGACCCCCGCCGGGATGCGGACCGGGGCCATCGAGCCGAGTGCCGGCACCGCCCGCACCCCGTGCCACCGGACGGGCCGGAACCCGTGGTCCAGCGTCAGGACCAGATCGCCAACAACGACATCCTCGACCGGAACGGGCCCGCGTGCAGTGTCGATCCGTGTGCCCGCCACGAAACAGGGCACGACCTCGCCATCGACAAAGCCGACATCGGTGATGCCGTCGCCGTTGGTCACCTCGTAGGAAAAGCTTTCCGGTCCGATGGTGTCGTCGGGGTCGGCGACGATCGTGATCGTGCCGTCGAAATTCACCACGATCTCCAGCCCCGAGGGCAGGATGATATGGTCGCCCGCCTTGACCGGGATGCCGTTGATCTTGGTGATGGTCAGCGTGCCGCCGCCGGTGTTCGTGTCGTTCCCGGTCAGATCAAGGACGGTCTTGTCCCCAAGGCCGATCGTAAAGCTGTCGCCTTCCGCCACGACAGCGGTCTGGATCGAGTCGGCGGCAATCAGAAGATTGCTGTCATAGGCCGCGTCGCCGCCATCGGCGATGGCGATCTTGATGTGGTTGATCTCGCCGGGAATGACATTGGCCTTCAGCGTCAGCGTGACGGTGAATCCGTCCATTTCGGTGTTGAACTGGTCCTGCGCGTTGTCGATGTAGAGGTTGCCGTTCCGATCCGGGTTGATGTTGTTGATCGAGATGTCGCCGTCGCCGACCGTCAGCTGGGCCTTTTCACCGTTGACCCAGATGCCGACCGCATCGTTGAAACCGGAACCGACGTATTCGAGGTACTCCTCGGACGAGAAGGTGATCTGCATCGTCAAGGTCGAGCCGTCGGGAATGAAGTCGGCCTCGAAAATCGCGGCGTCGTAGGTCTGGCCCCCGGCAATCGCGTTCAGGTCCGCGTCCCCATCGACGCCGCTGGTGTCGGAGGTCTGGTAAGCGACGTGGTTGGCTTCGCCGGTCGCATTGGTGAAGTCGCTGGCACGTCCAGTGGACAGGATCACGCCGGTATCCGAGGGCGTCGCATCGGGCGCGATCGTGTCGCCGTCCGAGTAGATCCCTGACGAGGCCGGGTCGCCGGTGTAGGTGGCATTTACCACCTTGATGCCGGGACCGAACATCGCTTCGGCCATCTCTTCCGCTCCGGCATCGGTATCGACCGGAAGTTTTGCTGCGTCGACCATGACACGCCTTCGTCCTAGATTGCCGGGACGAAGCTGGGCGAGAACACCTTGAGAACGGTTAACGGGTTCGGCCAAGATGTCTAAAATACCAGCGAACTGCGCCTGTGCCCCAGGCGATTGACAAAGCGGCCTTTGCCCGCCACTTCGGAAAGCGGAAAACGGGGGGCCGGACGGATGGCGGATCAGGCAACAGATGCAGGCTCGGACGGGGGCAAGCCCAAGCGGCCGCAGCAGGTCTATTCGCTGATCGTCGAGGTTGGCCGCAAGGAAGGCGACGGTTTGCCGCCGAAGGCCACGGGGGCGGCGCTGCTGTGCTATGCCTCGGGGGTCGACGAGGCGGAAGCGGTCCGCGAGACGGTCGCGATCCTGAAAGAGGCCGAAATGGCACCGCTGGAGGTGCAGGGTCTTGGCACGCTGGAAGAACGGCTTCAGGCCAAAGAAGAGATCGACGATGAGGAACGGTTCCTGATGGAGCGTGCCTTGAAGGAAAACTCGGTCATCGTGGCCGAAATCACGCCGTTCTTCGACTGATCCCGCAAATACGCCTTCTGGTTGCAGGACCGGAAGCAAGCAGATAGCTATCGCTGGCGCTGCAAACTGGACCTGATGATGCCCTTCGATCCCGTAGACCCCGTGGAGCTGACCGCAAGGCTGATCCGATGCCCGTCAGTCACCCCGGTTGAAGGGGGTGCGATTGCGCTTCTGGCCGAGCTTCTGGGGGCGGCGGGGTTCACCTGCTCGCGCGTGGACCGCGGCGGAATCGCCAATCTTTATGCGCGCTGGGGCAAGCAGGGGGCCAACAAGGCCTTCGGCTTCAACGGCCATACCGATGTGGTCCCGGTGGGGGATGCCGCAGCCTGGCAGTTCGATCCGTTCGGGGCCGAAGTGAAGGACGGCGTGATGTATGGCCGGGGCGCCTGCGACATGAAGTCGGGCGTCGCGGCCTTTGCGGCGGCGGCGGTGGACTTCGTCCGCGAAACGCCCCCCGATGGCGCGGTGATCCTGGCGATCACCGGGGATGAGGAAGGCGAGGGCCGCGATGGCACGGTCGCGATCCTTGACTGGATGGCCTTCAACGGCGAGCGGATGACGCATTGCCTTGTGGGCGAACCGACCTGCCCGGGCGAGATGGGCGAGATGATGAAGATCGGTCGGCGCGGGTCCCTCACCTGCGACATCCGGGTCGAGGGGGTGCAGGGGCATTCTGCCTATCCGCACCGCGCGAAGAACCCGCTTTCGGCGCTGGTCAAGCTTCTGGCGCGGCTGGAGGCAGAACCCTTGGACCGAGGCACCTCGCATTTCGACCCCTCGACGCTGGCGATCACCACGATCGACTGCGGCAATCCGGCGGGGAACGTGATTCCGGCCAAGGCGATGGCCCGGGTCAACATCCGCTTTAACGACACGCATTCCGGCGACACGCTTTCCGCCTGGCTGCGGCACGAGGCCGAAGCGGTGGCCGAAGCGACGGGCGTCGAGATCGGGCTGAAGATCTCGGTGTCGGGCGAGGCCTTCCTGACCCCGCCGGGCGAATTGTCAGCTCTGGTGGCAAAGGCGGTAGAGGCCGAAACCGGACGGAAACCGGTGGCCTCGACCAGCGGGGGCACGTCGGACGCCCGCTTTGTCAAGGACCACTGCCCGGTGATCGAATTCGGCTTGGTCGGCAAGACGATGCATCAGGTCGACGAGCGGGTGGAAGTCGCGCATATCCGCCAGCTGAAGGCGATCTATGGCCGCATCCTGCAGGAGTATTTCGCATGACCCGGGCCTCAACCCTGAGAATCGAAGTCACGACGGACATCCCGACCTGCCAGGCCCTGCGCCGGGTGGTCTTCATCGATGAGCAGGGCGTGAGCGAGGCGGAAGAGGTTGACGGGCAGGACGGCAAGGCGGTTCACCTTCTGGCCTGGGACGGGGAGTGCCCGGTCGGCACCGCGCGGCTTTTGGTCAAGGGGCATTCGGGCAAGATCGGCCGGGTCTGCGTCTTGCCCGAAGTGCGGGGCACAGGTCTTGGCGCGGCGCTGATCCAGGCGGCGCTGAAGGAACTGGGCCGGGTGCCTGGCGTGACCGAGGCGTACCTCGGGTCCCAGTCCAATGTGACGGGGTTCTACGAAAAGCTGGGCTTTGCGGTCGAGGGCGAGGAATTTCTGGACGCTGGCATCCCGCACCGCCACATGCGCCGGGCCCTCTGACCGGCGGTTTTTCTGGCGGAGCGCTGACGCGCAAGCTTTTCGTTTCGCCTCTGCGCGCAGGCGCGCAACCGGCGAGGGAAGCGGGGGTTTTCCACCCCCGCACCCCCGGAGAGTATTTGCGAAAAGAGCAAGATCGGGGCCGGTTTCCGCGATCTGTGCGGTCGGGCCGACATCCTTGTGCGCGCGAGATGGTTTGCGCCGCCGGGCCTGGGTCCCATCTACCCGGGATCCGGAGGTTGCCCCATGTCCCGTTCCCCTTTCCAGACCATTGCTGACGAACTGACAACCTGGCCCGGGATCACCACCGGCCCGGGCCGCTTTGGCGCGACAACCTTTTCCTATGGCACCCGCGAGGTGGGCCACCTGCATGGGTCAAGCCACGCCGACCTGCCCTTTCCGACGAGGCTCCGCCACCAGCTTGTGGCCGAGGGCCGGGCCGAGCCGCATCATTTCCTGCCGGACAGCGGCTGGGTGACTGTGCGGCTTGATCAGGATGGGGTGACCCGGGCGCTGGAGCTTTTCCGGCTGAACTACGAGCTGATCGTGGTGAAGAAGCAGCCGCCGGAGCCGATGCCGGAAGGATAGTCTTCGGCGCGTGGTCATGCTAGGCGAAGGGCATGAAAACTTTGCCCTCCAAGGATGAAATCCGGCAGTGGATTTCCCAGAACCCCGGCCTTTCGGCCAAGCGCGACATTGCCAAGGCCTTCGGGATCAAGGGCGACGCGCGCATCGAGTTGAAGCGCCTTCTACGCGAGCTGGAGGGTGAGGGCACGGTCGTGAAATCCGCCCGGCGGTTCCTTGAACCCGGGGTGCTGCCACCAGTCGCAGTGCTGCAGGTGCTGGCCCCGGACCCGCAGGGTGATCTTTACGCGAGGCCACTGGAAGAGGGGGTCGACGACAGCCCCCGCATCCTGATCATCCCAAAGAAGGGCGATCCGGCGCTAGGGGCCGGGGACCGAATTCTGGCGCGGTTGGCGAAGGTGGATCTGGACGACTACGCCTATGAGGCGCGGCTGATC
This sequence comes from Paracoccaceae bacterium, assembly GCA_046305855.1. Lineage (GTDB taxonomy): Bacteria > Pseudomonadota > Alphaproteobacteria > Rhodobacterales > Rhodobacteraceae > Tabrizicola. The sequence continues at coordinate 3,079 of JBKDYO010000220.1, read as the reverse complement.
CGGCGGCTGGGGTCGAACCCGAAGAAGGTGCTGGGGGTGTTCCGCATCGGCTCGCAAGGCGGGCGGATCGTCCCGATCGAGAAGGGCTCGGACCACGAATGGCGCGTCTCGGCCGACATGACCATGGGTGCCAAGGACGGCGAGCTGGTCGAGGCCGAAGCGGTCGGCGCGCGCAAACTGGGCCTCGGGGCTGCGCAGGTCACGGCTCGGCTGGGTGATCCGGCGGGGCCACGGGCGGCAAGCCTGATCGCCATCCACCAGCACGGCATCCCGGACGCCTTCCCCGATGCGGTGATCCTTGAGGCCGACCGGGCCGAACCGGTCGGAATGAAGGGACGCGAGGACCTGCGGGACCTGCCCCTTGTCACCATCGACCCGATCGATGCCCGCGACCGCGACGACGCGGTGCTGGCTGAGGTGGATAGCGACGCAGGCAACCCGGGCGGCTTCGTGATCTGGGTCGCTATTGCCGACGTGGCGCATTTCGTGACGCCAGGCAGCGCACTCGACCGCGAGGCGCGCAAGCGGGGCAACTCGACCTATTTCCCCGACCGCGTCGTGCCGATGCTGCCGGACATCCTGTCGGGCGATCTGTGTTCCCTGCATGAGGGCGTGGATCGCGCCTGTCTTGCCGTGCGGATGGTGATCGACGCTGGCGGCCACAAGCTCAGCCACCGCTTCGTCCGCGGGATGATGCGCTCGGTCGCGTCCTTGCATTACGCGCAGGTTCAGGCGGCGGTGGATGGGTCACCTGATGACAAGACCGCGCCCTTGCTGGAGCCGGTCCTGAAACCGCTTTACGCCGCCTATGCCGCGCTGAGGCAGGCGCGGGACGTGCGGCAGCCCTTGGACCTGGAACTGCCAGAGCGGAAGATCGAGCTGGATGATGAAGGCCGCGTCGCCTCGGTCGCGTTCAAGGAACGGCTGGACGCGCACAAGCTGATCGAAGAGATGATGATCCTCGCCAATGTCGCGGCAGCCGAGGAGTTGATCCGGCTGAAGCGGCCTTTGCTGTTCCGGGTCCACGAAGAGCCTTCACCGCTGAAGCTGGAAGGCCTGCGCGAGGTGGCCGAGGGCGCAGGGATGACGCTTGCCAAGGGGCAGGTCCTGCAGACCAAGCACCTGAACCGGCTGCTCGCCCAGGCGCAGGGGACCGAGTTTGACGAGTTGATCAACCTGTCGACCTTAAGGTCGATGACGCAGGCCTATTACCACCCGGAAAACTTCGGGCATTTCGGTTTGGCCCTGCAGAACTACGCCCATTTCACCAGCCCGATCCGGCGCTATTCCGACCTGATCGTGCACCGTGCGCTGATTTCGGCGCACGGCTGGGGCCCCAAATCAGGCGGGGACGGGCTGTCGGTCTGGGACGAGGAGAACCTTGAGGAGACCGGCAAGCTTATCTCCGAGGCCGAGCGGCGGAGCATGGCGGCTGAGCGGGACACCAATGACCGCTATCTGGCCGCCTATCTGGTCGACCGGGTTGGGGCAGAGTTTGCCGGGCGGATCTCGGGTGTGCAGCGGTTCGGGGTGTTTGTCCGGCTGGACGAAACCGGGGCGGATGGGCTGATCCCGGTGCGTGCGCTGGGGCGGGAGTATTTCAACTATGACGAGGCCAGCCAGACCCTGATGGGATCAGACACGGGGCTGGTGCTGGGGATCGGGCAGAAGGTCACAGTGCGGCTGGCCGAAGCAGTGCCGGTGACAGGGGGGCTGATCCTGGACCTTCTGTCGGTCGAGGGCGCGACGGTCAGGCCGCCCCGGCGGGCGGGGGGGAAGTACAGCCCCCGCAAGCCCGCGCAGGCGGCGGCAAAACGGCGGCTGGTGCGCAAGCGGCGATGACAGGCTGGAGGGTTTCACACCCTCCAGACCTCCCGTGGAGTATTTGCGAAAAGGGCAGGCATAATTTGAGTCAAATGCTTGCGTTCGGGTGAGGTGAACGGCGGATGCAACGGCTGGTGCTGGCGACAATGGCGCTTCTGGTGTGCGGTATCGCCGAGGCGCAGACGATCCTGCCCGATCCGGTGGCGGGGGTGGAGGAGAAGATGGGGTCTCAGGCCGGTTTGGAGGCGTGGGTGGAGGCATTCCGACCCCGGGCGCTGGCAGCGGGGGTTCCGGCTGCGACCTTCGACGCGGCGATGCGGGGGGTCGAGTTCGATCCCAAGGTCGTGGAGCGCGACCGGAATCAGAACGAGTTCTCGAAGACAATCTGGGATTATCTGGACACCGCCGTGTCGGAGGACCGGGTGGCGCTGGGGTTGAAGGCGATCGAGCGGAACCGGGACCTGCTGGAGCGGATCGAGGCGGAGTATGGTGTCGAGAAGGAAGTCGTCGCTGCCGTCTGGGGGCTGGAAAGTGCTTATGGGACCTACCGCGGCGACTTGTCCGTTCTGGGGTCCTTGGCGACGCTGGCCTATGAGGGGCGGCGGGGGGCGTTCTTCGAGGCCGAGTTGATCGCGGCGCTGCGGATCGTCGATGGCGGGCATGTGGAGCGGTTTGCGGGCTCCTGGGCCGGGGCGTCGGGGCATACGCAGTTCATGCCATCCAGTTGGGAGAAGTTCGCCGTCGATTTCGATGGCGACGGGAAGCGAAACCTGTGGGGTGATGACCCGGCTGACGCCTTGGCCTCGACCGCCAATTACCTGCGGCACTGGGGCTGGACCAAGGGGCAGCCCTGGGGGGTGGAGGTCAAGCTTCCGCAAGGGTTCGACTATGACCAGACCACCGAGCGGGTGGTGAAACCGGTCGGCGAGTGGCAATCGATGGGCGTCCGGACAGTGTTCGGCGAGGACTTGGCCGATCATGGGCCGGGGTCGATCCTGCTTCCGGGGGGGCATCGGGGGGCGGCATTCCTGATCTGGCCGAATTTCCAGGTGATCGAGAAATACAACACGGCGGATGCGTATGTGGTGGCGATCGGGTCCTTGGCGGACCGGCTGGCGGGGCGGAAGGGGATCCAGTCGGGCTGGCCGCGCGAGCTGCGGGCGCTGACCTTGGACGAACGGCGCGAATTGCAGGACCTGCTGACCAAGGCCGGGTTTGATGCCGGCGGGGTCGACGGGCGGATGGGGCCGAAGAC
>JBKDYO010000219.1:0-5045 GCA_046305855.1 Paracoccaceae bacterium | reverse complement strand
CACGACGACCCGCAGCCTTTATCCGCTACGCATCATTTTATTTTACGAATGGATAATTGCTATGGATCTCGCATCCTTTCTCAAATTCGCTCATGTCTGCGCCGCGATCATCTGGGTCGGCGGCGGGTTTGTCATGGTTCTCGGCGGCATCGCCCGCGCCCGGCACGCCTCGGCCGAGGATCAGCTGGCCCATATCCGCACGGTGGCTTTCCTCGGCACCCGGCTTTTCATGCCCGCCAGCATTGCGACGCTGGCCACCGGTGTGGCGCTCCTCTTTGCGGCTGGTTGGGGCTGGCAACCCTTTACTGTCCTCGGACTGGCCGGGATCGTCTTCACGGCCGCCTATGGGGCGCTCCTCCTTGGCCCGTCCTGCGAGAAGGCGGCCAAAACTGCCGAAGCCTGGGGCGCCGTTTCGGCCCTGCCTCTGCTGCGCCGGATCTACCGGTTGGCCGCCTTCGACTATGCCGTGCAGTTCGCCATCATCTTCCTGATGGTGGTCAAGCCCGGCTGGCAGGACCTGGCGATCTTCGCGGGCCTCGGTTCAATAGTCGTCCTGGCCGCGCTTGCCGCTTTCCGGCCTGTGCCGAGCTTCACCGCCTGACCACACTTCCAACAGCGCCGGGCGGGATCACCTGCCCGGCCGCAACCATGCAAAACCATCCTGCACGGATTTCGGGCTGCACGTTGACCGCCCTTCTGTCAGTCTGGGGCCGATCGAACGAAAGGACCGGCCATGCTGACGCTGTTCTACACCCCGAAGACCTGCGCCCTTGCGACCCATATCACGCTGATCGACACAGGCGCTGACTACAGCCTCAAACGCATCGACTTCTCAAAAGGCGAACAGCGCGCGCCCGAGTTCCTGGCCGTGAACCCCAAGGGCCGCGTCCCAGCGCTGGTCACCCCGCAAGGCATCCTGACCGAGACGACCGCGCTCCTGACCTTCCTTGCCCAGACCTTCCCCAAAGCGAACCTCGCCCCGACCGACCCCTTCGCGCTGGCCCGCCTGCAGTCCTTCACCGCCTTCCTCTCCTCCACCCTCCACGTTGCCCACGCCCACGGCCCCCGCGGCAACCGCTGGACCGACGACCCCGCTGCAATCCAGGCGCTGAAGGCCTACGTCCCCACCTCCGTCACCGCCGCCTTCAAGCTGGTCGAGGACAGCATGCTGCATGGTCCCTTCGTGATGGGCGACACCTACACCATCGCCGACCCCTACCTTTTCACCATGTCCACCTGGATCGAGGGCGACGGCGTCGACACCGCCCAGATCCCCCGCGTCATGGCCCACCGCGAGATGATGTCCAAACGCCCCTCGGTAATCCGCGCACTGGCCGAAGAGGCCTGATTCTTCCCTGCATCTAAGGCCCTCGGTAGGGTTCCGGCATGACCCAAGCGAAATCACGGCTAGACCTTGGGTTGAGGGGCCCTGCCTCCCTCGCCAATCTGCCACCGTGGGTTTTTGTGGCCACATTGGCGATCGGCGTTGTCGCGCTGATCGCAGTCATTCTGGAGCTGATGGCCTTTGGCCGCTACCTGCCCACACGAGACTGGCTGCGCTACTCCCGCCCAGCCGCCTATGCCGTCCTGAGCGCATGGTTCGTCCTTATCTTTCTTGTCACTGCCCGCGCGTCCAAGCACAGGGATGCAAACGCCTATGTCGACGGAGCGTTCGTGGCGATACTGGTGGTCGGCTTCTTCTTCTTCCCTGTTGCGAACCTCTTTCACCGGAGCATTCCGGCGTTTCTTGACGGCATTTCCATGCGCGAGGTTGAGCATAGCTACACTGTTCACAATGCGACTGGCCGGAACGACAAGTGGTGCCGCAATCCAGTCGACCTCGAAGAAATGCCTCCGATGATCAGGCTTTGTGACATCGGTTTCCGGACCAGCCTCGCCAAAGGCGACACGGTCACATTCGGCGGTTTCGGCAGCTGGCGCGGACTCTACGTCAATTACTTCGTCCAACCCTGAAGCTGCCGCATCGCACCTTCCCCACCTCCACTGCACGCGCTAGACTCTCCCAATGCCCGGCGCACATCCCCGATTCATCCACCTTCGCACCCACACCGAACACTCGCTTCTAGAAGGCGCGGTGCCCGTGAAAAAGCTGGTCGATCTCTGCGTCACGGCGCAGATGCCCGCCGTCGCCGTGACCGACACCCACACCCTGGTCGCGGCATTGGAGTTGTCCGTCACGGCGATGGGGGCAGGGGTCCAGCCCATCGTCGGCTGCCAGATCGCCATCGCCCACGACCCCGCCCAGCCTGGCGAAAAGCCCCGTGCGCCCGCGCCCATCGTCCTCCTCGCGCAGGACGAACAGGGCTACATGAACCTGATGCGGCTCAACACCCGGCTCTATATCGACGGGTCGATGACCGGGTCGGCGAACCTGCCGCAAGTCACACTTGATGAACTCCAGCAGAACGCCGACGGCCTGATCTGCCTGACCGGCGGCCCCGAAGGCCCCTTGGGCCGCTTCCACGCCACCGGCCAGCAGGCCAAGGCCCGTGCGCTTCTTGACCGCCTGACGCAGATCTACCCGAACCGCCTCTATGTCGAACTCCAACGCCACCCAGGCCCCGGCGGCGCGCTTCCGGAAACCGAAGCGTTGGCCGAACGCGGGGACATCGACCTCGCCTATGAACTCGGCCTCCCCATCGTAGCCACCAACGACGTCTACTTCCCCAAGACCGAGATGTATGAGGCGCATGACGCCCTGATCTGCATCGCCGACGGCGCCTATGTCGACCAGCAGCAGCCCCGCCGGCGCCTGACTCCTCAGCACTACTTCAAGTCCGAGGCGGAGATGGCAGCCCTCTTCGCCGACCTCCCCGAGGCGCTGGAGAACACCGTCGAGATCGCCAAACGCTGTGCCTATGCCGCCCAGAAGCGCAAACCCATCCTCCCGAAATTCGCCGATGACGAGGTGAACGAACTTCGCCGCCAGGCCAACGAAGGCCTGCAGGCCCGGCTCAAGGTCATCCCCCATTCCGCGACGCCCGAGGAATACCAGGAACGCCTGGATTTCGAGCTTGGGATCATCGAGAAGATGGGTTTCCCCGGCTATTTCCTCATCGTGGCCGACTTCATCAAATGGGCCAAGGATCACAACATTCCCGTCGGTCCGGGCCGGGGCTCGGGCGCAGGCAGCTTGGTCGCCTATGCCCTCACGATCACCGACCTGGACCCCCTGCGGTATGCGCTCCTCTTCGAACGCTTCCTGAATCCCGAACGCGTCTCGATGCCCGACCTCGACATCGACTTCTGCATGGACCGGCGTGAGGAAGTCATCACCTACGTCCAGAACCGCTATGGCCGCGACAAGGTCGCCCAGATCATCACTTTCGGCGCTCTGTTGTCAAAGGCCGCCGTCCGCGACGTGGGCCGGGTACTGCAGATGTCCTACATGCAGGTTGACCGGCTGTCGAAGATGATCCCGGTCGAAGGGGTGAAGCCGGTTTCGATCACCAAGGCCCTTGCAGACGAACCCCGCCTGCGCGAGGCAGCAAAGGAAGAGGTCGTCAAACGCCTCCTCGACTACGCCAAGGAAATCGAAGGCCTCTACCGCAACGCCTCAACCCACGCCGCAGGCGTCGTGATCGGCGACCGCCCGCTCGACCAACTGGTCCCCCTCTACCGCGACCCCCGGTCCGATATGCCCGCCACCCAGTTCAACATGAAATGGGTCGAAGCCGCGGGCCTTGTGAAATTCGACTTCCTTGGCCTCAAGACCCTGACAGTGATCCAGAACGCGATGGACCTTCTGGCCCTGCGCGGCATCAGCTTTGACATCAACCTGATCCCGCTGGACGACAAGCCCAGCTACGACCTCTACGCCGCCGCCAAGACCGTCGCCGTCTTTCAGGTCGAAAGCTCCGGCATGATGGACGCGCTTCGCCGCATGAAGCCGACCTGCATCGAGGATATCGTCGCCCTCGTGGCCCTGTATCGCCCCGGCCCGATGGAGAACATCCCGACCTATTGCGAGGTGAAGAACGGCCTCCGCGATCTGGAATCGATCCACCCCACCATCGACCACATCCTCGCCGAAACCCAGGGCATCATCGTCTACCAGGAACAGGTAATGCAGATTGCCCAGGTCATGGCGGGCTATTCCCTCGGCGGCGCCGACCTCCTCCGCCGCGCGATGGGCAAGAAGAACCCCGAGGAGATGGCCCGCGAACGCCCGAAGTTCATCGAAGGCGCCAAGGCCACCCATAACATCCCTGCCGCCAAGGCCGGGGAAGTCTTCGACCTTCTGGAAAAGTTCGCCAACTACGGCTTCAACAAATCCCACGCCGCCGCCTATGCCGTGGTCAGCTACCAGACCGCCTACCTTAAGGCGAACTATCCGGCCGAGTTCATGGCCGCCGTGATGAACTGCGACATCCACCTCACCGACAAACTCGCCGTCTACAAGCGAGAGGTCGACAAGCTGGGCCTCAAGACCATCGCCCCCTGCGTCAACGCAAGCCTTGCGACCTTCACGGTCCGCGACAACGCCCTCGTCTACGGCCTCGGTGCCCTGAAAAATGTCGGCGTCGACGCCATGCAACTCATCGTCCAGGCCCGGCAGGACAAACCCTTCGCTACCCTTTTCGACTTCGCCCGCCGCGTGGACCTGAAACGCATCGGCAAGCGCCCCCTTGAAATGCTGGCGCGGGCAGGGGCCTTCGACCAGCTCGACCCCAACCGCGCCCGCGTGTTCGAGGCGCTTGACCCCCTCGTCGCCTACTCCGCCGCCATCCACGAAGCGCAGGCCTCCTCCCAGGTCTCCCTTTTCGGCTCCGCCGGGGCCGACATCCCCGAACCCCGCCTCCCCTTCCGCGACGACTGGCTCCCCACCGAACGCCTCGCCCAGGAACACCAGGCTATCGGCTTCTACCTCTCCGGTCACCCCCTGGACGACTACATGTCCGCGCTGCGCAAGAAGGGCGTCGAGACCCTGGCGCAGGTAACCCTCAAGGCCGAACGCGGCCCCTGCATCGCCAAACTGGCGGGCAGCGTCTCCTCCCGCCAGGAACGCAAATCCGCCAAGGGCA
>JBKDYO010000218.1:0-4670 GCA_046305855.1 Paracoccaceae bacterium | reverse complement strand
GGGCCATCGGGGTCGGGCAAGTCATCGCTCCTCATGCTCATGGGCGGGTTGGAGCGTGCCACCGGCGGCAAGGTGCTTGCCTTGGGGCAGGACCTGACCGCGATGGACGAAGACGCGCTCGCCCGGTTCCGTCGGGGGAATATGGGGGTTGTATTCCAAAGCTTCCACCTCATTCCGACGATGACCGCGCTGGAGAACGTGGCGTTGCCGCTGGAACTGGCCGGGGTTGCCGATGCCTTTGCGCGGGCCGAGGCCGAAATGACTGCCGTGGGCCTCGGGTCCCGGATGCATCACTATCCCAGCCAGATGTCGGGCGGCGAACAGCAGCGCGTGGCGCTGGCCCGCGCGGCGGCGCCACGCCCGGCGATCCTTCTGGCGGACGAACCCACCGGCAACCTTGACGGGGTGAATGGCCAGGCGATCATGGACCTCCTCTTCGGCCTGCGCGACCGCCACGGGGCGACGCTGGTGCTGGTCACCCATGCCCCCGAACTCGCCGCCCGCTGCGACCGGGTGATCCGGTTGGCCGATGGCCGCCTCGCGCCGGAAGCGCTCGCGAAAGCTGCGGAATGAGCCTCGCATTCACCATCGCCCGCCGTGAGCTTCGCGGCGGTTTGCGCGGTTTCCGCGTCTTTCTCGCCTGCCTCGCGCTTGGCGTCGCGGCCATCGCGGCAGTCGGCACCTTGCGGACCGGCATCCAGCAGGGCCTGACCGATCAGGGCGCGGTGATCCTTGGCGGCGACGCCGAGATGCGCTTCACCTACCGGACCGCCGACGCAGACGAACGCGCCTACATGGATCGGATCGCCACCAAGGTGTCCGAGGTCTACGACTTCCGCTCGATGGTCCTTCTGGACGACGATCAGGCGCTGACCCAGATCAAGGCGGTGGACGATGCCTGGCCCCTGACCGGCAGCGCGCAACTCGACCCACCGCTTCCGGTGGCCGAGGCGCTGGCCCCGCAAAACGGCCTGCCCAGCGGATTGATGGACCCGGTCCTGATCGACCGTCTGGGGTTGAAGATCGGCGATACCTTCCGCCTCGGCACGCAGGAGTTTCGCCTCACCGCCGCCCTGACGCGAGAGCCTGACAGCGCCTCCACCGGTTTCACCCTCGGCCCCCGCACGGTCGTGCGCTCGGACGCGCTGGCAAACTCCGGCCTCCTCGCCTCGGGCTCGATGTACGAAACGCGCTACCGTCTTGTCCTGCCCCCCGAAGCCGACCTGCAAGCCCTTGAAGACCAGTCCGAGACCACTTTCCGCGACAAGGGTATGCGCTGGACCGACAGCCGCAACGCCGCCCCGGGGATCGAGGCTTTCGTTGACCGCATCGGCAGTTTCCTTGTCCTCGTCGGCCTTGCGGGCTTGGCCGTGGGCGGCGTCGGCATCTCGGCCGCGATCCGCAGCTATCTCGACAGCAAGGTCGAAACCATCGCCACGCTGAAGACTCTTGGGGCCGAAGGCGGGCTGATCTTCCGGACCTACTTCTGGCAGACCTCGCTTCTCTCGGCCCTCGGCATCGCCATAGGCCTCGCCCTTGGCGCCGTGGTCCCCCTCCTCGCCGCCCCGCTGATCGAAGCCTCGCTCCCCTTCCCGGCCGAGATCCGCCTTTCCCCCGGCGCTCTGATTGAGGCCGCCTTCTACGGCACCCTCTCCGCCCTCATCTTCACCCTCCTCCCCCTTGCCCGGACCGAACGCATCCGCCCCGCCGCCTTGTACCGTGGCGGCTCGGGCACCCGCACCTGGCCGCGCAAACGCTACCTTGTCGCGCTGGTCCTGCTTGCGGCCACCCTGATCGGCAGCGCCACCTGGCTGTCCGGCATCCCCGAGCTTGCCCTCGGCGCTGCCGGCGGAGTCCTTGGTGCCCTGATCATCCTCGCCCTCGCCGCCTTCGGCCTGCGCAAGGCCGCGAAACGCCTTGCCCGCACTAAACTCACCCACGGCCGCCCAGCCACCCGCGCCGCGCTGGCCGCCATCGGCGCACCGAGGTCCGACGCCACCTCGGTCGTCCTCTCCCTCGGCCTCGGCCTCTCCGTCCTCGCCGCCGTCGGCCAGATCGACTGGAACCTGCGCCAAGCCATCGCCACCGACCTGCCCACCCGGGCACCTGCCTTCTTCTTCGTCGACATCCAGCCCGACCAGATCGACCCCTTCCTCGCGATGATGGACGCGAACCCCGCCGTAACCGATCTGGAAACCGCCCCCATGCTGCGCGGGGTCATCACCCAGATCAACGGCAAGCCCGCCCGCGAGGTTGCAGGCGACCACTGGGTCGTTCGCGGCGACCGCGGCATCACCTATGCCGCAACCCCTGGCCCCAAGACCCGCATCACCGCAGGCACCTTCTGGCCCGAAGACTACACCGGCGACCCCCAGATCAGCTTTGCCACCGAAGAGGCCGAGGAGATGGGCCTGTCGCTTGGCGACACCATGACCGTCAACATCCTCGGCCGCGATCTGACCGCGACGATCACTTCCTTCCGCGAGGTCGACTTCTCCAACGCCGGGATGGGCTTTGTCATGACCCTCAACCCCGCCGCCCTGGCCGGAGCCCCCCATACCCACATCGCCACGGTCTACGCCCCTCCGGACGCCGAGGGCGCGATCCTGAAAGAGGTCACCAAGACCTGGCCCAACGTCACCGCGATCCGCATCCGCGAGGCGGTGGACCGCGTGGCCGAGGCGCTGTCGGCCATCGCCACAGCGACCGCCTGGGCTGCGGCTGGCACCCTTATCACCGGCTTTGTCGTCCTGATTGGTGCTGCAGCAGCGGGTGAGCGGGCCCGGATCTACGAATCCGCGATCCTGAAGACGCTTGGGGCCACGCGCGGCAAGATCCTGTCCAGCTTCGCGCTGCGCTCGGCACTGATGGGGGCCGCCGCCGGCATCGTCGCGGTCGTGGCCGGGGGCCTATCCGGCTGGGCGGTGATGACCTTCGTGATGGACTCGAGCTACCGGTTCGAACCGTGGTCCGCCATCGGCATCGTCGCGGGCGGGGTGCTGGCCACCCTCCTCGCCGGGCTTTTCTTCGCACTGCGGCCGCTCAACGCCCGCCCGGCCGGAACGCTCCGCGCGCAGGACTAAGGCGTGACCGGCTGCGGCTCCAGAGCTGCGTCCTCGGGCAGGGCGACGGGCCGGAACATCTGGAACCCCTTGCGGGCCACCAGCCGCGCCCCGGTATAGTCGAAGGACGCGAAGAACTTCTCGACCCCGAACTGCTTGATATCCATGTCGGAAAAGTCGGCAACGATCCGGTCGTAATTGTCCTGCAGGACCCGGTTCTTCGGGTCCAATCCGCTGACGCAGACCAGACCCGTCGGTTGGCAATCCAGCACCGTGATCGTCAGCTCCGGCCGCCATTGCTGCAGGATCGGGATCAGCTTCCAGACATCGCCCGTCCAGGCTCCATCCGGCAGATTGTCCAGATCCCGCCGGGTCATCTTCTGCCCGTAAGGCACGCAATCATGCAGCATGATCACGCCCTTGGGGTCCATCGCCGCCTCGGTATTCATGAAGTCGCGCAAGAGGAATTCGAACAGGTGCATCCCGTCAAGGAACGCAAGGCCCAGCCGGATGTTGTTCCGCGCAAGGAACCCGTTGCCAAAGAAATCGTCGCTGGTCGCCTGAAACACATGCAGCGCGGGCTTCTTGCCGATGATGTTGATCTCGGCCCGGAAGAAGGGATCGACCGCGATGGTCTTCGACCGGACCGGAGCGAAACTTTCACCCGACCGGCAGCCAACCTCAAGATACCAGTCAAACAGAAGCTGGGAATGCAGCGTGGCCAGAAACCGGCGATACTGCATCCCAAGCGGCTTTACATACATGGTCGGTCTCTCGGCAGTGGCTTGGCCCACACATTGCCGAGGGACCGAGATACATGCAACCCGCGCTGGATCAATGCGCCGGGCGGATGAAGGTACCGTTGCGCAGTTCCGCAAAGGCTTGCCGCAGCTCGGCTTCGGAGTTCATCACGATCGGCCCGGCCCAGGCCACCGGCTCTTCGATGGGCGCGCCGCTGATCAACAGGAACCGCACGCCGTCCGGCCCCGCCGTCACCGTCACCTCGTCCCCCGCCCCAAAGCGGACCAGCGTCCGGTTGCCGGACAGGTCACGGATGTTGACCTCCTGCCCCTTCACTTCCTTCTCCAGCAGCACGCCCTCGGGCCGCGCCGCATCGCGGAAGTTCCCCGCACCTTCGAAGACATAAGCAAAGGCCCGACGCCGGGTGTCGACCTTGAAGGTCTTCCGCTTGCCCGCAGGGACGAAGACATCCAGATACTGCGGGTCCGCCGCGATGCCATCGACGGGGCTTTTCACCCCACGATAGTCGCCGATCACCACGCGAATGCTGGTGCCGTCATCCTCATGACGTTCTGGCAGAGCGCTGGCTTCCATGTCCTGATAGCGCGGAGCCGTCATCTTGAGCGCGCGCGGCAAGTTGCCCCACAGCTGGAAGCCATGCATCCGGCCCTTGTCGTCGCCCTTCGGCATCTCCTGATGCAGGATACCCCGCCCGGCGGTCATCAGCTGCAAACTTCCCGGCCCGAGGACGCCACGGTTGCCCAGGCTATCCCCATGCTCGACGGTCCCCGCCAGCACATAGGTGATCGTCTCGATCCCCCGATGCGGATGCCACGGAAACCCCGCCGAGTAGTCCCGGGGATGATC
>JBKDYO010000217.1:0-51968 GCA_046305855.1 Paracoccaceae bacterium | reverse complement strand
CGGCCAGCGGCGGTACAGCCGCCTTCAGCGAACCGGTGACCCGCACTTCCGCCGCTCCAAGCGCCTGCAGATGCCCGGCCGTCGTCGCATCCTGCGCGGTGACAAGGCTGAACCGGGCAAAGAGATCCGCGTAAAGCCCCTGCCAGCGGCGACGGCGGGCGTAGGCATCCGCATTCATCCGGGCGTTCACCATTGCCAGCGGAATGCCCCGGTCCGCCGTCGCCACCACTGCCCCCGGCCAAAGGTCCTGCTCGGCCCAGACCGAAAGCGCCGGTTGCCAGTGGTCAAGAAACCGGCGCAGGTAAGCCGGGGCATCCAGCGGCAGGAACTGGTGCCGGGTCCGCGGCGGCAGGTTCGCGGCAAAGACCTCGGCCGACCCCCGGGTGCTGGAGGTGACCAGAAACTCGGCCTCGGGTGCCTCGGTCGCCAAGGCGGCGATCAGCCCGCGCAGGGCCAGAGTTTCGCCCAGACCGACAGCATGCAGCCAGACCAGCGGCCCGTCCGGGCGCGGCAGACCCGGCTCACCCAGCTTTTCGCGCCAGCGGTCGGGCAGTTCCTTGCCGCGCGCCAGACGGCGGCGCAGGACGGGGCGCGCAACAAGCGGTATGGCCCTGCTGGCCGCAAGATAGGCTCGAAGCGCCGGTCCGGTTGGGCCCGTTCTGGTCCTAGTCACGGAATGCCTTCTGCAGGCTTTGCTGCCAGAAGTCCGGGCGCGACAGAACCTCGACGAACCGCTCTGCGGCCGAGCCGGTGCCAAATCCCTCATGCTGATCCGCGCGCCGCCCCCATTGGCCCCGCAGGAAGTCGAGGATCACGGTCCGGTCCCCCGCTTCGCAGGCCACGACTGACGGCGCCTCGGCCCGGTTGGTCTGCCGGGTGCCCACGTCCAGCGAGGGCAGGCCCAGAAACGGCGCTTCACGCACGCCGGCGCTGGAATTGCCCACCATGCAGGCGGCGTTCTTCATCAGCTCGGAGAAATGCGCGAACCGCATCGAGGGCAGGACGCGGAAGCGCGCCCTTGGCAGGCGGTCAAGGACAGCGAAGATCTCTGCCGAGCCGGGGTCGTTGTTCGGCGCGATGACCACGAAATTCCGCCCCGACGCCTCCAGCGCGCCGAAAAGCCCCTCCGCCTGCACGCCGATCGTGTCCTGTTCCGAGGTCACGGGATGGAACACCGCGATGCCGTAGTCGGCAAAGGGAATGTCATAGCGCGTGCGCACCTGATCCAGCGTCACGCCCGAGAGCCGCGCGTGAAAATCAAGCTCGGGCGAGCCGATGATGTGGATCGCCTCGGGCAGCTCTCCCAGCGCCATGACCCGGCGGGCCGCGGCTTCTGAGGACACGAAGTGACAGGCGCAAAGCTTGGAGTTGCAGTGGCGGAAGACCTCATCGATGGTGCCCGACACCTCGCCGCCCTCGATATGGGCCGAGCGGATGTAATTGGTCGCGGCCACCAGCGATGCCGCCAGCGCTTCGATCCGGTCGCCGTGGATCACGATCAGGTCGGGGCGGTTCTCGGTGACATAGTCGGAAAAACCCATCACCGTCTTGGCCAGGATCACGTCCTGCGGGTCGCCGGGGCGCTGGTTCAGGAATTCATGCACCCCGACGCCAGTCATGCGCCGCACCTCGTTCACCGTCAGGCCATAGCGATCCAGCATGTGCATGCCGGTGACAAAGAAAGTCACCCGGTGCCCGGCATCGCGCGCGGCGACGGCCAGCGGTTCGAGTTTGCCGAAATCGGCGCGCGTGCCGGTGAGGAAAAGAAGGTGGCGGGTCATGCAGGGCCTGTGGCGGCGGATACCGGCTCTGGCTTAACTTCAAAGCCCGTGTGCCGCAACCGGGCTGCATTCAGCCCTGGCCTTTGAGGCGGCCTCCTCCGTTGTCGCGCCAGTAGTCGACCATCCAGCTGACCGGCCCGTGGCCAAGATGCGGAAAGCGGTCCCAGAAGGTCTTGCCCTGCCCGATCAGGTCCACCGGGCGCGGCGTGCCGTGGAAGGCCAGGACCTTGGCCGCAGGCGGGGGCAGTATCGGTTCCAGCACAAGGTCCACCAGCATCGGCCTGCGCAGGGCACGCTTGAAGCTGATCACCCAGCCCTCGGGCCAGAAGCCGATCTCGCCAAGCTCGGCCTCGGTAAAGGCCTGCTCGGTCCGGTAGCGCCCCATGATCGCGGCCTTCTCGGCCCGGAACTTGTCGGCCAGATGACCGAGCGATCCGATGTCGAAGGCGACAAGCGCGCTGCCCAGCTGCTGCGGCGCAGTGGACCCCGGCCTGCCCCAGCGCGGCCCGGCGTCGATGCCAATGAACCGGCCCGGAATATCGAAAAAGGCGTCCAGATCGCCAAGGACCACCATATCGAGGTCGATGAACAGGATCCTGCCCTTCAGTCCATGGAAATGCCGGTCGTAGATCCCAAGCTTCGGCCAGACGCCGCCTACGAACCATTCGCGTGGCTCCAACCCCAGATCGGGGATGGGCAGAACCTCGATCCCCGGCAGCAGACCCTCGGCCCGGTCAGTGAGGCAGAGAAAGCGGAACGGCCCGCGCATCGCCTTGCGGGTCGCATTATAAAGCACGTTCACGTAGTCAGCCGGATAGGCCGTGCCGTATTTCAGGCAGCAGACAAAGCGGTCCGCACTCATGCTTTCGCCTGCTTGAAGGTCAGCGGCACGGCGCCCGTCAGCAACCCGTTCAGGATGTCCGCGACCGCATCAGAATTGGCGTCAAGGTCGATACCGGCGGTGCGGTCCTTGTACAGAAGCTCGATCACGCCCTTGTGGCAGCGCGACTGCAGGTTGCCGAAGGCCTGCTCCAGCGCCTCATGCGGGAACGTCGTTTCGGCGATGGCGGCAAGGTCCATCCCCGGCTCCCACGGAAAGACGCCCGGGAAATCCCGCCACCAGCCGCCGCCGAAAACGACGACAGGCTTGCCCTTGCGCAGCGCCTCCCATCCTGCAGTGCCCGCGACCGTGGCAGTGATCTTCGCCCGCGTCGAAAGCTCGTGTGTCGAGGTTTCGGACGGCACGAACTGCACGCCCTTGATCCGTGCCAGTCTGTGAAAGAACATCGGACCGCGCGCGTAGGCCCCCTGACGCGGGTTTTCCTTCACGTAAATCCGCCAGCCTTCCGGCAGGACCGAGGCCATCGCCTCGACCGCCAGAACCTGATCGCGGAAGACGCCGCCCAGCGACTGCGTCGACATCTCGGGCTGGTTGTGCAGGGGAACATAGACGAAGGGCACATTCAGATCGACGGGTTGGTTTTCATAGCCCGCGAGATGCTCGAAATAGGCCAACTCGTTGGTATGGAAGAATTTCGAGAACGGATCGCGCCAGTCGGGCAGGCTGCCATAGACATCGCGCATCCGCTTGAGGTTGCCGAAGATGTAGGACGGGCTGAACAGCTTGCCGGGCTTCTTCAACGCCACATGCTTCAGCAGGGACAGCACGGCCTTTGCGTTCAGCTTGCCGCGCGGGCCACGTTCCTGCCAGCGGGTGTCCATGTAGAACAGATCCGGCGCGCTGCCCTTCTCGATGGCGATAGCTGGACCATCCGGGGCAGCGGGGTTCAAATGGCCGAAATCCTCGATCCGCTCCAGCGAGAAGAAGCTGTCGGCAAAGAAGGTCTGACTGACGATCAGCACCTTGAGACCCAGCGTCTTCGCGACGTGATAAAGGATCACGTCATAGCCCAGATGCGGGATATTCATGAACAGTGCATGGGTCGCGCCGGTCTCTTCGATCTCTTGCGCATAGCCGTCGGCAAGGACGTGGTAGTAATCGATGTAATCCTGCAGATGGGTCAGGTTGTGCGACCGATAGCGGTAGTCGGCGCTATTGCGTTGCAACTGCTCGACACCCTGCTCCAGCATGAAGAAGTAATCCGGCGCGGACAAAAGCGGCATCTCGGCCCCGCGCGCTTGGTGCCGCTGGATCAGGTGGCCCTTCTTGCCGTGCCGGACTTCGGCGCGGCTCAGGCAGGCGGCGTGGAAATCAGCCTCGCGGTCGCCGAAATGCACGGCCACCTCGATCGCGCCACCTGACTTTGCGACCAGCCGGTCCAGCATCTGGTGGCGCAACGCACCGCGACCATCGACGACAAGGCGGATGGTCATGTGCCCGTCTCCGTCCGGACGACAACCTTGGGCAACAGCATTCCTTGCCGCCACAGCCAGATCGCCCTTCGGAAGTAGTTCGCAGCCTTCAGCCGGTAGTGCGGCAGGCGCTTGGTCCAGTGCGGTTTCTTCACGAGGGCAAAGCCCGTACCGGTGATCGTGCTGGTTCCGCCGTCATCCGGATGGCTGGACCAGGGTTCCAGCCCCAGTTGGCGATAGTTGTGGACGAAGAACCGGTTCAGCTCGTGATCCAGCGCCCGGGTCTGTGGCCAAAGGCCGGGGGCCAACCGCTTAGCAACATCGCGGTGGATCAAGTAGGCCGCATTGCCCGTGAAGGGGCCGACATAGGCGTTCAGGCGATAGGCCCCCAGCCGCGCTTGGGTCACTGGCAACTTCGCACGGATCTTGTTGAACCGCACCAGATCCCACATGTCCGCATTGGCCAGCGCCGTGTCCAGTGCCTGAAGGAAATCGTCATGGAAGACCACGTCATCCTCGAGGACAAGCGCCACCTTGTGCGGCGAGGCGAGGAAGGCCTCCCAGACCGCAAGATGGCTGGCAAAGACCCCAAGCTTTCCCGGCAGCAAGGGCGAACCCATGTTGCGGGCATAGGCCTGCGGGTCCGCTTTACGCAGAAGCCGGGCTTCCTCGGCGCGGCCATCGACCGCAGGGAACAGCGCCGCCGTTAGGCCCATGGCGGCAAGCTGGGCCTCCATCCTCTCGCGGCGGGCCTGATCGCGGGGCAGGTTGATCAGCCAGATACCTATGTCCTGGCGGGTCAGGTGACGGTGGTCTGGGTTCACCCCAGGTCCCCCCATTTCAGCTGGGTGTTCCGCGTTACGGCCCGGTTCAGCCGCTTGCCGACCACCTTGTCAAAGTCGTAGGCCGCTATTTCGCCACTGCCGGGACGGCGGGCCCAGATGTCGGCCTCGGTGATCACATGGCCTGCGGGCAGGTCCTTGTCGGCCACGACCGACCCCCGGGCAAAACGGTAGACGTCCTCCTCGGGCGCGCTCCGCTGCTTGGGGTTGTTGGCGGCGATCCAGATTTCCTTCGACCGGTCGATCAGGAACCGCAGTTCTGCCGGGTCCATCGAGTTGATGATGTCCGGCCCCTTGCGATAGCGCGTGTCCGTGTAATGCCGTTCCAGGATGCAGGCGCCAAGCGCCACCGAGGCCAGCGCCATCTCCGGGCCGATGGAGTGGTCGGAGAAGCCGACGACGGCCTTCGGGAAGGCCTGACGCAGTTCGGTCACGCCGCGCAGGCTGACTATTTCAGCCGGGCTCGGATACAGGTTGGTGCATTCCAGCAGCGCATATTCGATCCCCGCCTTGTCCAGGATGTCCACCGAAGCACGAATGGTTTCAATGGTTTGCATCCCTGTCGAGAGGAGCACGGGCTTCCCCTTACGAGCGATGTGGCGGATCAGCGGCAGGTTGTCGGCCTCACCCGAGCCGATCTTGTAGGCCGGCACATCCTGCGTTTCCAGCCAGTCGGCGGCGGCGCGGGAGAAGGGGGTGGAGATCCAGATCAGCCCCAGGCTTTCGGTATAACGCTTGAGCTCGGCCTCTTCGTCCAGCTTAAGCGCGCAGCGTTCCATCACATGCCAGATCGACACGTCGGCATTCGGCGGGAAGATCGACTTCGCCTCCTCGGTCATCTCGTCTTCGATGATGTGGGTCTGGTGCTTGATCATTTCGCAGCCCGCACCCGCTGCCAGCCGCACCATCTCCTTGGCCACGCCTAGGTCGCCGCCATGGTTGATACCTATCTCGGCGATCACAAGCGGGGGATGGTTCGGGCCGATCTCGCGGTTGGCGATCTTCATCTGGGGACTCCTCGGACGTGGCCCCCGTGCTGCATGAGCCCGCCGCGCCTGTCAAGTCGGCGGGTCGCAGGCCAGCGGGTAGCGGGCCAGAACCTCATACTGCGGACCCTTCCCGGTCAGGTGACTGCGCCAAAGCGTCAGCTCGGTGACCTCCCACGGGTCTGTGCGGAAGCCCGACCCCAGCGCGACCGCACGCTCCAGCCGCGCGGTGTCGACCGGGTTTGGCGTCGGAAACCGGCCCAGCGTCACGTGCGGTGTGAACTTGCGCGCATCGATCGGGCAGCCAGCGCGCCGGGCGATGGTTTCGACCTTGGTCTGCAGCCGGGTCAGTTGGGCCGAGGGCGCAAGGCCCGCCCAGGCGGTGTGCGGCTTGTCCCTCCCGAACAGGCCAAGCCCCAGCAGAGACAGGGGAAAGCTGCTTTCCCGCAGCCTCTCGAACCCCTCATGCGTGGCTTCCAGCGCCGGCTCGGGGCAGTTGCCCAGAAAGACCAGCGTCAGATGCAGGTTTTCCGGCTCGACCTTGCGCGGCAGGGGCAGAAGGAACTGCTGAACCTGACAGGCCCCCCTCACCGACAAGGGCAGGTCGATCCCAAGAAAGGCGCGGATCATCGCCGGGCAAGCACGGCCAGCCGCTCGCGGATGTCCGACCTGACCGGCCCTTCCCGAGGGGCGTCGAGGAGCGTTGACCAAAGGACGGCCTCGGGGGCCGCCCGCCCGCCGCCGCCCCAGTCCAGCGCCTTCAGGACGACCTGTGCGGCTTCGGGCAAGTGATCGGGCAGCTCTTGCCCCGACAGCTCGCCCCAGATCGCCGTCCAAAGCCGCCCCACCGACCACGGATTATAGCCGCCACCGCCAAGCACCAGAACGCGCGGCGCCATCGGCAGAAGCGCGCGGATCGCCTCCAGATAGGCACGGTTGGACAGGGCAAGCCGTGACAACGGGTCCTCCAAGAGCGAATCCGCCCCGCATTGCAGCACCAGCGCCTCGGGGCGGAACTCGGCGACGCGGGGAAGGATCAGGCCGTGCAGGACCGCCCGCGCCTCGCTGTCGTTGTAGTGCTTCGGCACCGGCAGGTTGAAGGCGCTACCGCCGCTCGTGTCGTCAAGCGCACCGGTGAAGGGCCAGCGGCCTTCCTCGTGGACCGAGATCAGCCGCACCCCCGGGTCCCCGGCAAAGGCCAGGTCCACCCCGTCGCAATGGTGCGCGTCGAGGTCGACATAGGCGATCCGCGTCAGGCTGCGCTGCAGGACTTTGATCCCCAGGACCACGTCGTTGAGGTAGCAAAACCCGTTTGCCCGCCCCGGAAGCCCGTGATGCGTGCCCCCTCCTGGGACATGGATCACACCCGGCGTCAGCGACAAAAGCTCGGCCGCAAGCATCACCCCGCCGGCCCCGGTCGCAGGGCGGCGATAGACCTGCGGGAAGACCGGGTTCGACAACGTGCCCAAGTGGAAGCGCTCGCGCATCTCGGGCGTCGCTTCGCCCAGGGTCTCTGCGGTCTGCAGCGCCGCGATGTAGTCAGGCTGATGCCACAGGGCTAGGGCTGCAGGTTTGGCACGGGGGCTGGTCCGGAACCGATCCGTCGGCAGCCAGCCCAGCGCGCGGGCCAGATCCATCACGGTGGACACGCGCGGCACCCGCAAGGGATGGCGCGATCCGTAAGAGGAGCCGCGATAGACCTCCGACCCGATGAACAACGGGGCCGCCACCCCGGCCGGGGCTGGCGGCGGCGTCAGGATCATTCCAGCATCGCCTCGATCCGCCCCGCGATCTGTCGTCCCTCCGGTTTCACTGGCGCCCCGAACGTCCCGGCGATGCTGCCGTCCGGCGCGATCAGCACCTTGTTGAAGTTCCAGCCGGGGATGAAACCCGTCTGGTCGCGGACCCATGCGTAGAAAGGATGCGCATCGGCACCCTTCACTGGGGTGATCTCGGTCATCGGCAGCGTGATGTCGAAAGTCATCGCGCAGTATTCCTTGACCGCCGCTTCATCGGCCAGCTCCTGCTCAAAGTCATTTGACGGCACCGCGAGGATCAGCGCCCGGTCTCCAAACCGGTCATGCAGGTCCTGCAGCGCGTCAAACTGACCGGCAAAGCCGCACAGTGACGCGGTGTTGACCACCAGAACCGGTTTGCCGCGCCAGTCACCCAGGTCGATCTCGCCCCCGTCGATCGAAGCAAAGCGGAAGCTCTCGGCCGCCATCGCGGGCGACAAGACAAAAGCTGCCAGAAGGCTGATCAGAAGCCGGATCATTGTGCACTCCGTTTCATCGCATCACGAGATGTCAGATAACCCGACCCTGGTTTGCGTCAAATTATCTGGAATTCCCTGTGAATTTGTCCACAGGCATGCCATATTCCTGTGGAGGATATCGTGCAGGGGCCAGATCCGGGAACCGGGCGGTCAGGATGGCGTGAAATGGGTTCGCAATACAAGGTTTTGGCGCAGGGCGTCGGCGCCGGGGGCGTCAGGGTGCAATACGGCGCGTTGTGCTGGCGGTCCGGCATTGACGGCGTCGAGGTGCTGCTGATCACCAGCCGGGACACCGGTCGCTGGGTCATACCGAAGGGCTGGCCGATTCCGGGCCTCGCTCCCGAGGCTGCCGCTGCACAGGAAGCCTGGGAAGAGGCTGGCGTCGATGGTCAGATCAATCCGGTTTGCATCGGTCGCTTTGGCTATCAGAAATGTCTGACCGTCGATGCCACGGTGCCGTGCGCTGTCGCGGTCTATGGGCTTCGGGTGGCAAATCTGGCCAAGTCTTTCCCCGAGGTGAAGGCCCGCCAGCGGAAATGGTTCTCGCTGGCCGAGGCGGCGGCGCAGGTGGCCGAGCCGGAACTGGCGCTGATCATCGCGGGTTTCACGCCGCCCGAGGATGGTCGTGCGGCCCCGATCGCCGCAGATGACGACGACAGACCCCGCCCGCGCAGCAAGGGCAGCAAACGCCCGGGCCATTGACCTTCGGCCGGGTTTCACTAGGTAAGACCCGGTTCAGGATGCAGGCGACCAAGGGATGATCCGTTACAGCCTCAGATGCGCGGCCGACCATGGCTTTGAAAGCTGGTTTGCCAGTGCCGATGCCTTTGCGACGCTTCTGTCGGCGCGGCAACTTTCCTGTCCGGTCTGCGGTGAGGCGGAGATCCGGAAAGACCTGATGGCGCCGGCCGTCCGTCCCGCCCGCAAGGCGGCGGCGGCACCTGGCGAGGCGGAGGCGCGTCCCGATCTGTCGGCCCCGGCCTCTGCGCTGGAGGCCGAGATCGCAGCCCTGCGGCAGCAGATCGAGGCGAACTCGGAATATGTGGGCGTGAACTTCGTGGCCGAGGCCCGGCGCATGCATGCGGGGGACAGCCCCAGCCGGTCCATCCATGGCGAAGCAAAGCCGGAAGAGGCGCGCCAGATGATCGAGGACGGCCTTCCCGTGGCCCCGCTTCCCTTCCTGCCCGCCCGCAAGGTGAACTAGGTCCACCGATCGCAAACCTGTCCACGGTGGACAAAGCCAGTAACCCATTAAATATCAATGGCTTGGTCGCGGCCGTTAGGGGTTTCTTAACTCCCTCACACCGTGCCGGACTGGCCCGTTGTTGGCCGCCCGGACAGCCGTTCTGCGAAACGGGGCAAGACTGCCGTCGAGCGCCGCGTCCTTCCTTGCCACGCAAGGTTCGACGCGGGGACGACGAACAGGACGGGGCCCCCGGTGTGGCGCATGGCCCACCGGGGCCGTCCCGATGCAAGGCGTCTAGTAGATATACCGGATCTGTTCGGTCCAGAACCGTTCCATCCGCTTCAGCGACATGTTGATCTCATCCATCCCCGACGCGTCGATCAGGGCGCGGCGTTCGATGCCTTCGGCGTGGCGCGCGAAGAGGTCGGAGAGCAGCCCCCGCACCTCTCGCCCCGCTTCGGTCAGCCGCACCCGGACCGAGCGGCGGTCAATCTCGGACCGCTGATGGTGCATGTAGCCAAGTTCGACCAGCTTCTTCAGGTTGTAGCTGACATTCGAGCCCTGATAGTAGCCGCGCGACTTCAACTCACCGGCGGTCACCTCGTTCTCGCCGATGTTGAACAGAAGCAGGGCCTGGACCGAGTTGATCTCAAGGATGTTCAGCCGTTCGAATTCGTCCTTGATCACATCCAGAAGCAGGCGATGCAGTCGTTCGACCAAGGCAAGGTTATCAAGGTAGCAGGACAGGAACGCCTTTTGCGATCCGTCCAGCACCGGGGCGTAATGCGTCATACTCTCTCTCCACCGTTCGGACGGGGACAGAATCAGCACAAACCGCAAACATTCCGTAAACTTGCGAAGAACTTGGCCTAGTTTTCGCGGCGCAGGCGGGTTTCGGCAAAAGCCGCGACCCGGGTCAGCAGGGGTTTGATCCGGGCAGGCGGGGTGGCCTGACCCAAAAGCCAGGCCATCAGGTCCTGATCGTTTTCTTCAAGCAGCGCATCATAGTCGGTAAGGTCGGCCTCGCTTAGCCCAGCCAGATGCGCGTCGGCATAGGGACCAAGCACGAGGTCCATCTCCTTGGTGCCGCGCCGCCAGGACCGCATGCGCATCCGCTTCAGGCGTGCCTCTGCCGTCTCGTCCATGCCCTTGCCGTTCCTGCTTGAACCGTCCCGGGCCGGACCCTAAGACAGGCCCCAGGACATTGCCACCACCAAAACATCACCCTTTCGAAAGGGGCGCTTCATGGCCTTCCTCTCCGACACGCTGGCGCGCGTCAAACCCTCGCCCACCATCGCGGTGACGACCAAGGCGCAACAGTTGAAGTCCGAGGGCCGCGACGTGATCGGTCTGGGCGCAGGCGAGCCGGATTTCGACACGCCCGAAAACATCCGCGAGGCGGCAAAGCGCGCCATCGACAGTGGCAAGACCCGCTACACGGCAGTCGACGGCATCCCCGAGCTGAAAGCCGCGATCTGTTCCAAGTTCCTGCGCGAAAACGGCCTGACCTACACGCCGCAGCAGGTTTCGGTTGGCACCGGGGGCAAGCAGATCCTGTACAATGCGCTGATGGCGACCTGCAATCCGGGGGATGAGGTGATCATCCCGGCACCCTACTGGGTCAGCTACCCCGACATGGTGCTGCTGGCTGGGGGCACGCCAGTCCCCGTGGTGGCGGGGATCGAGACCGAGTTCAAGCTGACGCCCGCACAGCTGGAAGCCGCGATCACGCCGAAGACCAAGTGGTTCATCTTCAACTCTCCGTCCAACCCGACCGGCGCGGGCTATACGAAGGGTGAGCTGAAGGGTCTGACGGACGTCCTGATGCGGCACCCGCATGTCTGGGTAATGTCGGACGACATGTATGAACACCTCGTCTTCGACGATTTCGAATTCTGCACCCCGGCGGAAATCGAGCCCGGCCTTTATGACCGCACGCTGACCTGCAACGGCGTGTCCAAAGCCTATGCGATGACCGGCTGGCGGATCGGCTATGCGGCCGGGCCGGTGGCCCTGATCAAGGCGATGGGGACGATCCAGTCGCAGTCGACCTCGAACCCCTGCTCGATCAGCCAGCATGCCGCGCTTGAGGCGCTGTCCGGCCCGCAGGACTTTCTGGCCGACTGGCGGAAGGTGTTCCAGGGCAGGCGCGATCTGGTGGTGTCGATGTTGAACCAGGCCAAGGGCATTCGCTGCCCGAAGCCCGAAGGCGCGTTCTACGTCTATCCCGACATTTCGGGCTGCATCGGCAAGGCCACCCCCGCGGGCACGGTGATTTCCAACGACGAGGTTTTTGCGACCGCCCTGCTTGAGGAAACCGGCGTCGCCGTGGTCTTCGGGGCGGCGTTCGGCCTCTCGCCCAACTTTCGCGTGAGCTACGCGACCTCGGACGATGTGCTGCGGGATGCCTGCAC
Organism: Paracoccaceae bacterium; assembly: GCA_046305855.1. GTDB lineage: Bacteria > Pseudomonadota > Alphaproteobacteria > Rhodobacterales > Rhodobacteraceae > Tabrizicola. Next base: position 40,171 of record JBKDYO010000217.1, on the reverse strand, counting down.
GCGCATCCAGCACTTCTGCGCGTCGCTGGTCTAAGGCGGGGCTGGCCCGTGATGCGGGTTGACGATTCCCCTTGGCTCGGGAAGGAATGGCAGGGCGGGGCATTTGGTCCCGTCGGACCTTTGGACCTTGGCATAGATGACCGCTGACCTTCCCGACTATTACTTCCGGGTGCGCGAGAACGGTGCGGCGGTGTTCCGCCTTGGCACCGAGAACCGCCAGCGCCGGATCGAGATGGACGAGATCGCCACGGTCAACGTGAAGAACGGCAACATCAAGCCGCATGGCGAGGTGGAGCTGACCGAGGCGGACCGGGCGGCGATTGGCGAGTGGCTGGCGGCACGGCAGGCTCAGCTGGCGGCGCGCGAAGTCGATGACATCCTGCGCACGGTGGATCATCTGAACCTGACGACGCAGTGGGCGCAGTCCCGCGCCACGGATGCGCAGCTGGAGGCGGTGACGGATGCGCTGCTGCTGGCGATGCATGACCTGCGGTCGATGCTTGTGCGCAGAAAGGCCGACCGGTTGGGCAAGGGAGAGAGCTAAGCGGCGCGACTGACCGGTGGGGTCGGTGTCGTCAGCAGGGCGGGACGGTCAGGCCGCCCGCAGGCATCGGGCCGATGTCCTCGGCCACTCCACCCCGGACCCGCATCAGGCGCGACCAGTCTGCCGAAGCAAGGACCAGTTCCGGGCCCTGACCACAGTCGCGGACACCACCCGAGATGAAATCGTCGCCGATCCGGTGGTTGGTGAGGCCCGGCAGGCGCAGGGTTTCGACCAGTCGGTCGCCGTCCAGCCGGACGAAGACCAGATCCTTGCGCAGATGGGGGCGGTCGACATAGGCGATCTCGATCCGGCCATCGCCGTCGAAATCGGCGATCCCGGCGGGCGCGAGCCAACGGTGGCGCCCAAGTGGTGCTGTAGCGGCGATCATGGGGATACGACCGTCGACGACGCTGTACACCGCCAGCTGCGCGCCTGACGTGACGTTCGAGCGCACCACGATCACCTCGTTCCAGCCATCGCCCGTCAGGTCCGCCAAACGGGGCGCGATGTCCTCGAAAACGTGGCCGTCGCCTGCCATCATTGCCGAACCACAAAGCGTTTCGTCGCGGATTGCCGGCTGCAGGTAAAGAAGGGTTGGCTCGTGGTAGCGGCCGAGGACGAAATGGTCGTAGATCGTAGACGAATCATCGTACCAGGCGCGGGAGGGCTTTGCGCCACTTTGATCCTGAACCAGCGACTCTGGATAAGGTGAGAACTGATAGGGATCGACTGCGCACGCCGCCACCGCAGGGACCGCAAGAAGGGTCGTCAGGCCGACCAATATGGCGGTCGGCCCTCGCATCATCAGATCTGCTTTTCCGGCATCTGCACGCGCAAGCCGTCCAGCGCGTCCGAGACCTTGAGCTGGCAGGTCAGGCGCGAGCGGGCCGGGTCGGGCCGCCAGGCGAAGTCGAGCATGTCGGCTTCCATGTGGTCCTTCTTCGGCAGCTTGTCGACCCAGGCGGGGTCCACGTAGACGTGGCAGGTCGAACAGGCGCAGGCGCCGCCGCAATCGGCCTCGATCCCTGGAATGCCGTTGTCGCGCGCGCCTTCCATCACCGTGAGGCCATTCGCGACCTCGACCACGTGTTCTTTGCCGTTGTGTTCGACGTAAGTGATTTTCGCCATGTCTCTTGCTCTCCGGGATCGTCAGACGTGACATAGGCCAGTCCGACCGGTTTTGCCAGAGGGGCTCAGGCTTGCCTTGGCGCGTGGATGTTCTAGTGTTGTTCCCATGACCATGGTGATCACCCCGTCACGCGGCGCGGCCGCGCGCAGCTGGCCGCGTCCGCCCAAGGCCCTGCAGGCCGGGCGGCTGGGTGAGCCGCCTGCGGGCGCGCGGGTGACGGTGGCGGGGCTGGTCCTGGTGCGGCAGCGGCCGGGGACGGCCAAGGGGGTGATCTTCATCACGCTCGAGGACGAGACGGGGACCGCGAACGTGGTGGTCTGGGCGAATGTCTACGAACGCTTCCGCCGGGCAGTGATCGCGGGGCGGCTGTTGCGGGTCACGGGCAAGCTCCAGCGCGAGGCGGGGGTGGTGCATGTGGTGGCCGAGCTGATCGAGGACCTCTCGCCGCTGCTGGACCGGCTTCTGGACCCCGGGTTCCGGCATGACGGGGTCCGGGCGGGGGACCAGCCGTAGGGCCGGGCACCGATTTCTTCGAAGAAATCGGACCGGAGCCTTCAAAGGCTCCGATGCGGAGTTTTCGAAAACTCCGCATCCACCTCAAGCAAAAGGGCGGCGAGAAGGCCCGCCGCCCTTGCTTCCGTTCAGATTGTCACGGTCACTGGATCGACAGCGCCACAAAGCGGGGGTCGCCGCCGCGCCGCACCAGAAGCAGGATCGACTTCCGCCCGGCATCCTTGGCTTCCTTGATCCGGTCTTCCAGGTCCTGCAGGCGCACGACCTTCTGCTGGCCCGCCTCGGTGATCAGATCCCCTTCGGTCAGGCCCTTGGTGAACGCCTCGGACGCCTGATCGACGGCGACGATCATCAGCCCTTCGGCCGCAGGATCAAGCCCCAGCTTCGCGCGCATCTCGTCGTCCAGCGGCGCAAGCGTCAGGCCCAGCGTCTCCAGCTCCTTCGGAGCCTCGGGTGCAGGAGCGGAGGCGGGCATCGTCTCGGCTTCGGCCTCTTCGCGACGGCCGAGCGTCACCTGCAGCGTCTCGGTCTTGCCGTCGCGCAGGATGATCACCGGAACGGCCTCGCCAATCGGCGCGTCGGCCACGCGGCGGGTCAGATCGCCCGCATCCGACACTTCCTGCCCGGCGAACCGGGTGATGACGTCACCCGCCACGATCCCAGCCTCCTTGGCCGGGCCATCGGGCACATCCGACACAAGCGCACCGGACGCCACCTCAAGACCCATCGATTCCGCAATTTCCGGCGAGATGTCCTGAATGCGCACCCCCAGCCAGCCGCGCCGGGTCGCGCCGAACTCTTTCAGCTGGTCCACGACCTTGGTGACCACGTTCGAGGCCATCGAGAAGCCGATCCCGATCGAGCCGCCATTCGGCGACAGGATCGCGGTGTTCACCCCGATCACCTGCCCGTCCATGTTGAACAGGGGTCCACCCGAGTTGCCGCGGTTGATCGCGGCATCGGTCTGCAGGTAATCGTCGTAGGTCCCCGAAAGCTCGCGCCCGCGGGCCGACACGATCCCGGCCGAGACCGAGAAGCCCTGGCCCAGCGGGTTGCCCATCGCCATGACCCAGTCGCCGACGCGCATCAGGTCCGAGTTGCCGAAGCTGACGAATTCCAGCGGCTTTTCGCTTTCCACTTTCAGAAGCGCGATGTCGGTCTTGGGGTCGGTGCCCACAAGCTTGGCTTTCAGCCGCTCGCCCGAGAAGAATTCGATCTCGATCTCGTCTGCGCCTTCAATGACGTGGTTGTTCGTGACGATATAGCCGTCCTCGCTGATCACGAAGCCCGAGCCCAGTGCCTCGGACCGCTGCGGGCCACCGGGGCCAGGGCCGCCAAAGTCATCGAACAGATCGCCAAGCGGGCTGCCCTCGGGAATCATCGGCATGCCGTCGGCGGGGCCAGCGACCATGGCGCTGGTGGTGATGTTCACCACCGAGGGGCTGATCTTTTCAGCCAGTTCGGCAAAGCTTTCGGGCGCGCCAAAGGCCTGCACCTCGCTTGCCGGCGCAAGGCTCAGACCAAAGCCCAGGACCAGCGCCAGAAGCGTGCTGGACCGCAGGGCAGAGCGGATGGAAGGCGTGAGATCGGGCACGATGCAAACTCCAGTTTAACGGGCCAGGCGACAGAGGTTTTCCGGTTCGGACCCTGCTGCGTCGCTGATGACCAAACAGTTAGTGAAAGGTTCCTGCAATGCAAACCCCGTCGCGGCGGTTCAAAGGGATGTGAACGGATAATTCACGCGGACCCGTGCGGCCGCGACTTTTCACGCCCCGCGGGCCAGCCAGACGATGACCACGCCCAAGGCCAACGCCCCAAGTCCGATCATCCGTCGCTGATCGATGCCCAGCGACGCGATCATCCGGAGGGCATCCTCAATACGACGAGGGGCCAGTGCAAGCACCAGCCCCTCGACCGCCAGCACCAGACCCAGTGCCAGGAAAAGCGTGCTCACGGTGCCGGGGCAGCCGCGGCGGCTGCCGCATCGGCATCCGCACCACGTTCAGACCGCAGGTAGTTGAAGAACTCGCTGTCGGGCTCCATCACGATCGAGGAGTTGCCGCCCTTCAGGCTGACTTCATAAGCGGTCAGCGACCGGATGAACGAGAAGAACTCGGGGTCGCGCCCGAAGGCTTCGGCCAGAATCCGGTTCCGCTCGGCATCGGCTTCACCGCGGATGACCTCGGCCTGCCGCCGGGCGTCCGAGGTCAGTTCGACCACCGTCCGGTCCGCCGAGGCGCGCACCCGCTGTGCTGCTTCGCCACCGCGCGCCTTTTCGTCCGCCGCTTCCCGGTCCCGCTCGGCCCGCATCCGGGCAAAGGTCGCTTCCAGGTTCTGCTCGGGCAGGTCGGTCCGCGTCAGACGCACGTCGATCACGTCAACGCCCAAGGCCGCGCCTTCGCGCTTGGCGATGGTCAGGATCTGGTTCATCAGCCCGGCGCGGTCCTGGGACAGCACCTGTTCCTGCGTCGCGTTGCCGAGGACTTCCGGGATTGCCTGGCTCAGGATGTTGCCCAGAAGCTGCTGGGCGCGTTCCTCGCCGGCCGTGCCGACCGACTGGCGGAATTCGACCAGGTTGACGATGCGCCAGCGCGCGAAGGCGTCGACCACCAGACGGCGGTCCGACAGCAGCGTGACTTCGATCGGCTGGGTCTGCAGGCCGAGGATGCGGTCCTCGTACAGCACCACGTCCTGCATCAGCGGGACCTTGAAGCCGAGACCCGGCTCTTCCTTCACCTGCATGACCTGGCCGAACTGCAGCACCAGCGCCTTCTTCCGTTCGTCCACGATGAAGACCGAAGACAGGATCAGAACCAGAAGCACGACGGCGACCGGAACAAGATAAATCGCGCGCATCAGTTGGTCCCTCCCGACGTACCGGCACCCTGGGTGGGCGTCATCCGGCCAAGCTCGTTCAAGGGCAGGAAGGGCACGACGCCCTGGCCCTCACCGCCGCCACCGACGCCGTCGAGGATCACCTTGTTCATGCCGCCAAGCACCCGTTCCATGGTTTCCAGGTAAAGCCGCCGCCGGGTAACCTCGGGCGCCTTCACATATTCGTCGTAGACCGAGATGAAGCGCGCCGCTTCACCCTGGGCCGAGTTGACCGCTTCGGCCCGGTAGCCTTCGGCGGCTTCCATCAGCCGGGCAGCCTCACCGCGTGCACCGGCGGTGACCTGGTTGGCATAGGCGTCGGCCTCTTTCTCCAGCCGGTCGCGTTCCTGCTGGGCGGCCTGCACGGCGCGGAAGGCGTCGATCACCTCACGCGGGGGCTGGGCGACCTGCAGGTTGACCCGGATCACCGTGATCCCGGCGTTGTAACTGTCCAGCGTCGACTGCACCGCCGTCCGCAGGTCCGAGGCGATGACACCACGGTCGCGGTTCAGGATCGGCGACAGCTCAGACCGGGCGATGATGTCGCGCATCGCGCTTTCGCTGACCGCACGGATGGTGATTTCCGGGTCGGCCAGGTTGAAGAGGTATTTCTCGGGGTCCGAGATGTTCCACACGACCTGAAAGCCGATGTCGACGATGTTCTGGTCGCGCGTCAGCATAAGGCCGCTGTCGGCATTGCCTTGGACCGTGCCGATGTCGGTGGTGCGTTCGCCGGTGACCTGCACCTTTTCATAACGCACGACCGGCCAGGGCGCGAAGTTCAGGCCCGGATCACCGACGCCCGAGCTTTCGCCCAGAAACAGCTCGACCGAGCGTTCTTCGGGCCGCACGGTGTAGAAGGACATGAAGGACCAGACCGCGACAAGCGCCAGGACCGCAAGGCCGATGCCCTGTTTGGTGAAGACCGGGCCACCCGGGTCACCGCCCGGGCCGCCGGTGCCCCGGTTGCCGCGCCCGCCCATCAGGACGCGCAGCTGTTCCTGGCCCCGCTTCATCAGCTGATCGATTTCCGGGATCTGGGGCCCGTTTTCGCCCCGGCGTCCACCGCGACGGTCTTCGTCGTCGTTGTTGCCCCTGCCACCCCGGTCATCGTTGCCCGGGCCGCCACCGCCGCCCCAGGGACCGCCACTACCTGCCATTTAACCGAACCTCTTCTTTCCGTTTTCCCTAAGCTGGTCATATCCAGCCGGAAATCAACCCATCGCGCGCCGTTGTCAGGCGCTTCGCACCGGTTTTCGCATCGTGACCAGTTCTTCGGCCATGGTCGGATGGACCGCACAGGTGCGATCGAAATCCTCTTTCGTGGCCCCCATGCGGATCGCGATGGCCGCCAGCTGGATCATTTCGCCCGCCTCGGGTGCGACAAGGTGGCAGCCCAGAACCTTGCGCGTGGTCTGGCAGACGATCAGCTTCATCAGCACCCGGTCCGGCTTGCCCGCAAAGGCCGTCTTCATCGGGCGGAAGGCGGTGGAGTAGACCTCGATCGGTCCCGCAGCGCGGGCGGCCTCCTCGCTGAGGCCGACCGAGCCCATTTCGGGCTGGGTGAAGATGGCCGAGGCGACAAGCTCGTGGTCGAAGGCAGTCGGCTTGCCGCCGAAGACGGTATCGGCGAAGGCATGCCCCTCGCGGATCGCGACCGGGGTCAGGTTGATCCGGCCCGTCACGTCGCCCACGGCAAAGATCGAGGGCACGGCGGTCTGGCTGAAACGGTCCACGACGATCTGTCCCTCGCGGCCAAGTGCCACACCAAGACCTTCAAGACCAAGGCCCCCGGTGTTCGGCCGCCGCCCGGTGGCATAAAGCACCAGATCGAACTCGCGCTCGGACCCGTCCGTTGCCACTGCCCGGATGCCGGTGGCGGTCTTTTCCAGCCGCATGACATCCGTGCCGCAATGGATGTCGATGCCCTGCGCCCGCATCGCGTTTGACACGTGGCCCCGCGCTTCGTCGTCGAACCCCCGCAGGATCTGCGCGCCGCGGTAGAACTGGCTGACCGCAACGCCCAACCCTTTGAGGATGCAGGCGAACTCGCTGGCGATATAGCCCCCGCCCACAACCAGCGCCCGCTTCGGCAGCGCGTCGAGGTGGAACATCTCGTTCGAGGTGACGGCAAGCTCTGACCCCGGAAACTCGGGCACGAAGGGCCGACCGCCAGTCGCGATAAGGATGTGCTTGGCAGAAAACTCCTGCCCCGAGGCGAGCCGGACCCGATGCGCGTCGGCCAGCGTCGCGCGTTCGTCATGCACGGTCACGCCGGCAGTCTTCAGCGTGTTGCGATAGGCGCCTTCGAGCCGGTCAAGCTCGGCCTCCAGCCGATTGCGGAACACCGGCCAGTCGAACGGCCCGGCCTTGATGTCCCAGCCATAGGCCTGCGCCTCTTCGATCATGCCGTTAAAACCCGATGCGAAAACCATCAGCTTTTTCGGCACGCAGCCCCGGATTACACAGGTGCCGCCCATGCGGCTTTCTTCGGCCAGACCCACTTTCGCGCCATACTCGCCCGACGCGATCCGCGCCGCCCGCACCCCGCCGGACCCACCGCCGATGACAAACAGATCATAGTCGAAAGCCATTTCAAGCCTCCCTTAGAATGATGCCGCGTATTTCATGTAGGGGGAGGAAAGACCAGAGTAAGCTGCAAATTGGGGCAGCCGAGCCGCCCGCAAACTGCGAAAGCGAGTTCACCCTGACAGCCCTGTCAGGCCTCTAGCGGGCGATGCGTGCCAGTCTTGCCAGGACAAGTTCCACCAGTTCCGGCTGCATGAACTCATAGCTGTCCGGAATATCCAGACTGACCAGTCGCTTGCCCTTAAGTGATGGCGCCATCTGTCGCTTGAGGCGCAGTAGCTGGGCCTTCTCCATGACCGCAATCGTGTCAGCCCATTCCAGGTGCTCAGGCGTGACACGTTCATCGGCATCGGCGCTCAAGCCTGCGAAATCGGTTTGAAGACCAAGACGCTCGGCTGCCACCGCCGCAGCGGTGGGGCTTCGCTTTCGTGCCTTGCCGCAAACAAACAGGATATTGATCATGGCAGCACCCCCTCACACACCGCTGACAAAGCAATCGGCACATCTTGGGGAATGTACGCTTGGCCGACCCTCAATCGAGATCGGCAAAGATGTTGTTGCTTTCGGTCAGGTCGACCGACCCGTTTTCGACCCGACCCGAGTTGATGTCGCGCACGGTCACCCGCCCGTCGCCGTGGCCAATCACCACAACGTCGCAGATATCTATGAAAAGCCCGTTTTCCACGACACCCGGAATCTGGTTCAACACCAGCGCCAGTTGCCGGGGATTGCCGATCCGCTTGAGGCTGAGGTCCAGAAGGAAATGCCCTTCGTCGGTGCGCAGCGGCTCGCCGTTGGCCATCCGCAGCGTGACGTCCCGGCTCATCACGTCAAGGCTGTAGAGCGTTTCCTCGATCAGTGCCTTGGTCGTCTGCCAGCCGAAGGGGATCACCTCGACCGGCAAGGGGAAGGCGCCAAGCTGCGCCACTTCCTTCGCGGCATCCGCAATCACGATCATCCGGTCACTGGCGGTCGCGACGATCTTTTCCTGCAAAAGCGCCGCACCGCCGCCCTTGATCAGGTTCAGGTTCGCATCAAACTCGTCCGCCCCGTCGATCGTCAGGTCCAGCCACTTGACCTCGTCCAGGCTTACAACGGGCAGGCCAAGGTTGCGCGCAAGATCTGCCGTCCGTGACGAGGTCGACACACAGGTGACCTGCAAGCCGTCCTCACGCACCCGTTCGGCCAGGCAGCGCACCATCCAGGCCGCCGTGGAGCCGGTTCCAAGCCCCAGCTTCATCCCGGATTCGACAAAATCCACTGACCGCCGCGCGGCGACGAACTTGGCCTGGTCGATGGGTGAAAGCTCGGCAGCCATGGCGATATCCCCTTTATGTCGCCCCCGACATACCGCAAAGGTTGCGTCAGGGCGAGAGGCTTCGCATGCTGCCATCGGCAGCTTTGCAGGTTCAAGTCGCCTCATCCAGGCGGGCGACCGCCGCCGAAACTTCGGATGCGGTCAGAGCGCCGTCCCCATCGGCATCGAGCCGCAGCATCGCCCGCAAGAGCCCGGCCTCGCCCTCGCCCAGCGCGGCCTGTGCTGCGGCAGCGCCAGTTGCCGACAGTTCTGCCGGGTCGACGGTCGCGTTGCGATCGGCGTCGGCGGCAGCAAACTGCCGTTCCATCCGGCCCCGGCCCGCAGCACTTGCGGCGCGCTGGCTGACGGCCAGTTCATCGCGCGTGACCGTGCCATCGGCATCAAGATCCATGGCCAGGAACCGCCGCAGGCTGGACGCGCGTGCCCCCGCCCGTTCGAGCGCGATATGCGTTTCGATCCCGGCAATCCGCAGCCCATCCGGCCCGCCAAAGCCCGCGATCAGGTCGATGGCCCGCGCCTCGAACCGTTCGGGGTTGCGCGCCATCGCGTCGGCCAGCGCATCCTCTTCGGCGCGTCCCGCCTGCGCGGTCATCGCAAGAACAACCATCACTCCCAAAAGCCGCATAGGTCCCGTCTCCTGCCAGAATTGCGCGTGCAGACTGCACCGGGGATGGTTGACAAAGGGTGAACGAACGACAGGGAAACCGGTGCTGGTCCAATGCCGCGAAAGCTGCGCTGGCATGCCTCAGGGGGTCGCTTTTCGACCTGCAGCGGCGCTAGAGTTCGGCAAGGCTTTCCAAAACACTAGGGTCGCCCGATGTACACGCTGCACTATGCCCCGGACAATGCCTCGCTGATCATCCGGCTGGTGCTGGATGGCGCGGGCATTCCCTATCGGACAGTGCTGGTCGACCGGGGAAAGCGCCAGCAGGACAGCGCCGCCTATCGCGCGCTGAACCCGACCGGCCTGATCCCGACGCTGGAAACCCCGCAGGGTCCGATTTCGGAAACCGGGGCCATCATTCTGTGGCTTTCCGACACTCACCGGCTTGGCCCGGGCCCCGCCGACGCCGACCGCACGGCCTTTCTGCGCTGGCTGTTCTTCCTGTCGAACACCGCGCATGCCGATCTGCGTACGATCTTCTACCCGCATCAGTATGCGCCCGCAGATGCGCATGCCGCGCATCACGAGATCATGTCGACCCGGATGATCCGGCACTTCGGTCTGCTTGATGCAGCAACGCAGGCCCATCCCCGGCTCTTTGCCGCCGGGGCCCCGCTGGGCGTCTACACGATCACCCTGACCCGCTGGGCGGCGCTGTATCCGGTGACCGGGCCGCGCTGGCTCGATCTGCCCGCCTTCCCGGCCCTGCTAGAGCTTGCGCATGCACAGGAAGCGCGCGTCGAAACGCCGGTCATTGCCCGCGCCGAAGGTCTAGGCGCGCATCCTTTCACGCGGCCCGAACAGCCCAACCCGCCGGAAGGGTCGGTCCTGTGACGCTGGTCCTCTATCATTGCCCCGACTGGGGCTCGTCGATCATCCGCCTGGCGCTGGAGGAGTTGGACCTGCCCTATGAGGTCCATCTCATGGACTGGGACGCCGGCGATTTCGACAGCCCGGCCTTCCGCGCGATCAATCCCTTCGGCCTGATCCCGGCAATGACGACACCAGAGGGTCGCATGTTCGAAACGGCGGCCATCCTGCTTTGGCTGATCGACCAGCACGGCAGGCTTGGCCCCGGTCCTGCCCACCCGGACCGTGCTGCGTTCCTGACCTGGTTGCTTTTCGTCGCGAACACGCTGCATGTCACAGTCATGGCACTGATCCACCCAGATCGTCCTGCGGGCGAGGCTGCGGCCCCCGAAGCCCAGCGTCTGGCGCTGGAGCGGCTGCACGCGCAGGCCGCCGAGCTGGACCGGATGATCACCGACCGCGCGCCGCGCTGGCTGTCGTCGGCCGAGCCGGGCGCCCTGGGCTACTATCTCGGCATCCTCATCCGCTGGGCACTCTATTTGCCCGAGGATCCCGCCATGCGCTTCGATCTTGGGCCCTTCCCGGCGCTGAAGGCCGTGCTGGCCGCGCATGAGGCCTTCCCCGCTGCCCTCCGCGTCGCAGAGGCCGACGGTCTTGGCCCCACTCCCTTCACCAACCCGAGGTTCTGATGTTTCTGTCCGTCTTCGACATGTTCAAGGTCGGCATCGGCCCCTCCTCGAGCCACACCATGGGCCCGATGGTTGCCGCCGCGCGGTTTCTGGACACGCTCCGCGCCTCGCCCTTCCACTTCCATGGGCTCCGCGCCTCGCTCCACGGCTCGCTGGCCTTTACCGGGGTCGGCCACGCAACCGACCGCGCCACGATCCTTGGCCTTGCAGGGTTTGCCCCCGACACCTACGACGCCGACCGCGCAGATGCCGCCTTCGCCCGCATCCGCGACACCAAGGTGATCGAGGTTCAGGGCCTGCCGCCCCTTGCCTTCGATCCGCTGAAGGACCTGCACTTCGACTTCGGCCCCGCGCTGCCCGGCCATGCCAACGGCATGATCCTGAAGGCCACCGACGCACAGGGCGACGTGATCCTGCAGGAAACCTACTACTCGATCGGCGGCGGCTTCGTGCTGACAGCGACCGAGCTTGCTGACTCGGGCGGGGCCAAGGCCAAGGCGCGGGCCGATGTGCCCTATCCGTTCGAGACGGCGGCAGAAATGCTGGACATGGCGCAGAAATCCGGGCTGTCGATTGCTGCGATGAAACGCCAGAACGAGCTGAAGTTCCGCTCGGCCGCCGACCTGGACGCCGGCATCGCCCGCGTCTGGCAGGTGATGAACGACTGCATCTCGCGCGGGATGGCGGGGACTGGCATCCTGCCCGGGGGCTTGAAGGTCCGCAGGCGGGCAAAAGGCATCCATGATGCGCTTCTGGCCGAGCGCGGGCTGAACCTGACCCCGCCGCATACGATCAACGACTGGATGTCGCTCTACGCGATGGCGGTCAACGAGGAGAACGCCGCGGGCGGCCAGGTGGTGACCGCCCCGACCAATGGCGCTGCGGGCGTCGTTCCCGCCGTGCTGCGCTATTACCTCGACCATGTTCCCGGGGCGTCCACGGCCAAGGTCGGCGACTTCCTTCTGACCGCCGCGGCCATCGGCGGCCTCTGCAAGCACAACGCCAGCATTTCCGGCGCCGAATGCGGTTGCCAGGCCGAGGTCGGTTCCGCCGCCGCGATGGCTGCTGCAGGCCTTGCCGCTGTGCTGGGCGGGACACCCGAACAGGTGGAAAACGCCGCCGAAATCGCGCTGGAACACCACCTTGGCATGACCTGCGACCCGGTGAAGGGCCTGGTCCAGGTGCCCTGCATCGAAAGAAATGGCCTGGGCGCGATCAAGGCGGTCTCGGCAGCCTCGCTCTCGCTCAGGGGCGATGGCCAGCACCTCGTCTCGCTCGACGTCTGCATCGAGACGATGCGGCAAACGGGGCGCGACATGCACGAGAAGTACAAGGAAACCTCGCTTGGCGGCCTCGCCGTCAACGTCCCGAACTGCTGAACCCGTAGCAGCCTCCGGCGGGAGTATTTGCAAAAGGGCAAGGTGATTTGCTCTTTTCCAAATACTCCGGGGGTCTGGGGGCAGCGCCCCCATCACCCGAGGAGGAGGCGAAGCCCGACGACGAGACAAAAGGATTGCGCGGAACGCGCTCGATCTGAAAGCCGCCCCAACCCCCGCGATGTCGCTTTCAGGCTGGCATGCCCCCTGCCCAAAGGCTAGGCATCCCCATGGCCAAGGACACCACCCTTCAGGGCATCCTTCTGATGCTCGCCTTCTGCGTCCTCGCGCCGCTGCTGGATGTCTCGGCCAAGCTTGCCGCCGAAAACGGCGTACCCGTCGGGCAGATCACCGCCGCCCGCTTTGTGGTGCAGACCGCCCTCATGCTGCCCGTGATGCTTGTCATGGGCCTTGCCCTTCGCCTTTCGGCCCGGGCGCTTGCCTATACAACCCTGCGCGCGCTGCTTCTGCTGGTCTCGACCTTCGCCTTCGTCTCGGGCATCCAGGTCATGCCGATCGCCGACGCCCTGGCCATCGTCTTCGTCGAGCCGTTCATCCTTTTGATCATGGGTCGCTTCCTCTTTGGCGACCAGGTCGGCCCGCGCCGGATCGCCGCCTGCGCCGTTGGTTTTGTCGGAGCACTTTTTGTCATCCAGCCCTCGCTGGCCGCCTTCGGCCTTGTGGCGCTCTGGCCCCTGGCAACCGCGTTCCTCTTTGCCTTCTACATGCTGGTCACCCGGGCGATTTCGGCCTGGATGCACCCCGTCACCATGCAGTTCCACACCTCCTGGACTGGACTTCTTCTGTGCCTGCCGATCATGGTTCTGGCCAATGGCTCGGGCATTGCCTCGCTCGATCCGATCTGGCCGGACGGGTGGAACTGGCTCTGGCTGTTCGGGGTGGGCTTCTGGGCGGCGGTCAGCCACATGTGCATGACCTATGCCCTGAAATTCGCCCCCTCGGCTACGCTGGCACCGCTGCACTACTCTGAAATCGTGACGGCCGTGATCCTCGGCTACCTGATCTTCGGCGACTTCCCGAACCGACTGACCTGGGTCGGGATCGCGATCATCGTCTCGTCCGGGCTTTACATCATCCACCGCGAAAGGCTGACCGCGAAGGCCAAATCGAAGTCCCCCGGCATCACGCTTCTGCCAGAAGAGCCCTGATCGCCGCGTCCAGCCGTCGCCGCGGCAGGATCACCAGCATGCCCCGGGACGCGAACTCCAGCACCACCCGCCGCGCCGTGACCCGGTTCGATGTGCCGATCATTCCATCGGGGGCAAAAGTGATTCCTGCGATCGGCCATTCGAGACCCTCACTGCGGCCCGACACCTGCGCCATCGGAAACAGGGACAGGGGTTCACCGGGGGCGAGATCAAGCACCAGCCGGGGCGGGGCCGCGAAGGCCACGTCCTTCGGCCCGATCAGGATGCAGGTCCGCTCGGCCCGGGCAATAAGTGTGGCCAGCGCTGCCAGGCCATGGTCCAACCGCGCGCCTGCAAAGCCAAGGGCCAGGACGAGAGGCGCCTCGATCAGCCGCAGGGCCTTGTCGAAGTCCGTCGTGACCTGTTCGGCCACAAGATGCTGGCTTTCCAAGGGAATCGCCGCCCGCGCCGCGTCCGAAATCGAATCCATGTCGCCGATCACTGCCTTGGGCGTGACCCCAAACCGCAGCAATCGGTCCGCCCCGCTGTCGGCTGCCACCGGCACAGGAGCCCGCGCCAGCGCCACCTGCATATCTCTGGCGGAAAATGGCCCGCCACCGGCAAGCGTTACACCGTGGGTTGATTGGACAATCGGCGATTTCATGTAAGACTGTATCCAATTAAGGCAAGTTTCCCGGGGTCCGGCCACAATCAATCCATCAAATTACCCCGGTCTGTCCATGCATTAGGACGGTGCAGACGAGTATCGTGTGAAGACCAAGGCGAAAGGCTGTCCAGTCATGACCAGTGAAAGCAAGATCCTGACCGTATCTTACGGCACATTCAGCTGCACGCTGGAAGGGTTCGAGAATCCCTTCGACACGATGAAGGCGATTGCAGAATACTTCCGCGATCTCGCAGCGCAGGATCGCCACTTCGGTGCTGAACCTCCGCCCCCCGATGCCGCCATGCTGCACCGCCTGGCCGAGCGTGAGGTCTCGCGTCTCAGTGCCGCCAAGCGCGACGAGGCCCCGCTGGCCGAAGCCGCTGGCGAAGGCGAGGCCGCCGAGGCTGTCGCGCCGCGCATCCAGTTCAACCCCATTCCCCGTCGGCCCTCGCGTGGTCTTGTCGAACCCGAGGCTCCGGCCGAGGAAGATGCGGCTGCACCGGAACCGTCGCTGCAGGATGTGATTCCCGAGGGCGTCGCCGCCAAGCTTGCCCGCATCCGTCGCGCCGTTCATCCGATGGCAGCAGACCTGTCGGCACCTGCCTCGGCCTTCGTCGCCGAAGCGCTGGACAAGGAAGCCGCGGACTACGCGTCCGCCGCCGCTGAAATCGAGCCCGATCTGGCCGAGGTTGACCTCGTCGCCGATGATGTGACCCCCGACCTGTCCGAAGCGGAAACCCCTGATGTCGCCGCCCGGCTTGGGGCGCTGATCGCCGATGACGAGGTTCCGGCCGCCGAGGCCTATTTCGACGGGTCGCTTGAAGAGACCGTTGCCGAAGCAAGCGACACGACCGCAAGCTGGTACGACAGCATCGAGGCTGACGCCGTCGAGGCCGCCGAAGACGTCCTTTCGGTCGCCGAGCCCGAAGCAGAGACTGTCGAGCAGGATGCGACGTTCGAAGCCGACGCCGCCTGGGAAGACCTGTCCGACCTGGCAGCGCTCGACGGTGTCAGCCTTGACGAGGCCGCCCTTGCCGCAGCCCTTGACGACACCCTGCCCGAAGATGCCCCGGCAGACCTTACCCTGGCCGACGCGGAATCCGTCGATCCCCTGCCGGAAGCCGTGACCGAAACCGACCTCGACACCGATCTCAGCATGGCCGAACCCGAGGCCGAGGTGGCCGAAGTCCCGCCGCCGATGCCGAAGTCGGGCCGCTCGCGCCGGATGAGCTCGCGCGTTGTGCAGCTGCGTCCCGGCGAAGACACCTCTGTCCGCGACCCCGCGGCGACCCGTGTGTTGTCCCGGCCGCACGAGTCCGACGAGATCGCCCGCCTGATGCAGCAGGCCGAAGAGGTCATGGCCGAGGATGCCAACCGCCGCCGTCAGGAAGCCCTGTCGCACCTCAAGGCTGCCGTGGTCTCGACCGAAGCCGACCGCGCCGATATCGATTACGAGGCCCCGCGCGCCGATGTCAGCCTTGACCCCTATCGCGACGATCTGGCCGAAGCGATCCAACCTGACGACCCCGAAGAGCCGGCTGCGCCGCCCGAAGTCAAGCCGCGCCGCAAGTCGGTTCAGGTCCGCTCGCAGGAACTCCGTCCCGGCACCATCCGCCCCGGCATGATCAGCCCGCCGCCGCTGGTTCTGGTCTCGGAACAGCGCATCGACCGGGTCGGCCCTGCTGCTGCGCCCGCCGCTGCTCCCTCGATGTCCCCTTCCGTCCCCGGGATCGCCCCGGCCAATCCGGACGGTCAGCCGATGGTTGCCATGCGCACCGGCAGGCTGTCGGGTGCCATCGGGTCCGGAGCCGCCGTCGCCGCCTCGGGTGCCCCTGCCCGCAACATCGTGCTGGAAAAACCCTCTTACGGCCCGGCTGTCGAAGCCGACGATGACGAAGATCTGGCCGAGGACACCCGCGAAATCGACGAATCCGGCCTTGCCGCCTTCGCCGAAACGGTCGGTGCCAGGTCGATGGCCGAAATGCTGGAAGCCGCCGCCGCCTTCGCGACCTGTGTCGAAAAGCGCGAGCAGTTCACCCGCCCGCAGCTGATGCGCCGGATGATGGCGTCGGCTGGCGGCAAGCCGGTCAGCCGTGAAGACGGTCTGCGCAGCTTTGGCACGCTGCTGCGCACCGGTCGGATCGAAAAGGTGACCCGCGGCCACTATGCCCTGGCCGACACCTCGCCCTACCTGGCCGAGGCCCGCCGCCTGAACTGAGGGGACACCCCAGTCAATGCAGTCAGATCAGACGGATGGGCCCTGCCCGTCCGTCTTTTCCGTTTCCGGGTCCGCCTGACCGATGCCGCGGAAGACAAAGCGGAACGGCAAGGCCCAGGCAAAACCGAGGCCCAGATAGATCGCAAGCTCTGCCAGAACCGAAGGCCGCTCGATCAGCCCGACCAGCGTGACCGCCGCGACCACATAGGCGGGCAGCCCGATCAGCAGGATCACCAGCGCCCAGCGCCTGCGGGCCTTGTAGCTTAGCGCCATTCCTGACCCCTGTTCATTGGCCGCGACAGCCGTGCAAAGCGAACCGACACGCCGTCCCGTCAGTCTGCGAAGGGGTCGGTCACCAGGATCGTGTCGTCGCGTTCCGGTGAGGTGGAAAGTAGCGCGACCGGGCACTGGATCAACTCCTCGATCCGCCGCACATACTTGATCGCCGCACCGGGCAGCTGGGCCCAGGACCGCGCCCCGGCGGTGGTCTCGGACCAGCCTTCCATCTCTTCGTAGATGGGCGTGCAGCGCGCCTGTTCGTCAGCCGCGATGGGCAGATAGTCCATCCGCTTGCCGTCCAGATCGTAGGCCACGCAGATCTTCAGCGTCTTGAACCCGTCCAGCACGTCCAGCTTGGTCAGCGCGATCCCCGAGACACCGGAGGTCGCACAGGTCTGCCGCACCAGCACCGCATCGAACCAGCCGCAGCGCCGCTTGCGCCCCGTCACGGTGCCAAACTCGTGCCCGCGCTCGCCCAGACGTTCGCCATCCGCATCGAAAAGCTCTGCCGGGAACGGTCCTTCCCCAACGCGGGTCGTATAGGCCTTCACGATCCCAAGGACGAAGTCGATGGCCGTAGGCCCCACCCCGGTCCCCGTCGCCGCCTGCCCCGCAATGGTGTTGGAGGACGTCACATAGGGGTAGGTCCCGTAGTCGATATCCAGCAAAGACCCCTGCGCGCCCTCGAACAGGATTCGCTTGCCCGCCCGCCGCGCTTCGTTCAGGATCTTCCAGACCGGCCCGGCATAGGGTTTGATCTTCGGTGCGATCTCCAGAAGGCTCGCCTTCAGTGCGTGCGCATCCACTGGCTCCAGCCCCAGCCCCGCGCGCAGCGCGTTGTGGTGGGTCAGAAGCCGCCCGATCCGGGTATCCAGCGTCGCCGCATCGAACAGGTCCGCAACCCGGATCGCCCGGCGGCCGACCTTGTCCTCATAGGCCGGGCCGATCCCGCGCCCCGTCGTCCCGATCTTGGCCACCGAGGTTTGCGCTTCGCGGCCCCGATCCAGCTCACCGTGGATCGGCAGGATCAGCGAGGCATTCTCGGCCAGCATCAGGTTCTCGGGGGAAATCTCCACCCCTTGGCCGCGCAGCTTCTCGATCTCGGCCACCAGATGCCAGGGGTCGACCACCACGCCATTGCCGATGACCGACAGCTTGCCGCCCCGCACGATGCCCGAGGGCAGAAGCGACAACTTGTAGACCGTGTTCCCGATGACGAGAGTATGCCCGGCATTGTGCCCGCCCTGGAAGCGCGCGATCACATCGGCGCGCTCGCTCAGCCAGTCGACAAGCTTGCCCTTGCCCTCATCGCCCCATTGGGCACCGACAACGACGACATTGGCCATTTCATTCCCCGAGTCAGCTCCAAACGCTGCGGGGTATATCGGCAGGCGACCGGAGGGGAAACCCTGCAAATGGCGCTATCGGTCTTGCCCCTGCAGCGCCTGACCGAACTGCGCCATTGCTGCGATCACCGGCCCCATGCCCCGGCCCAGATCGGTCAGCGCATATTCGGTCGTTAACGGCACTGTGGGGAAGACGGTCCGCGTGACCAGACCCTCGGCCTCCAGCATCTTCAGACGCTCGGCCAGCATCCGCGGGCTGATCCCGTCCAGGCTGCGCATCAGTTCGGAATAGCGCCGCGTGCCCCCCATCAGGTCGCGGAAGATGAGCGTCGTCCACTTGCCGCCTAGAACCTCATGCGCCCGGGCCACTGGGCAGTCATCGCTGCATTCCACCGCGACACCTTTCTTAAACTATGGAAAATGTAACTACTTCCTTTTTAATAGTCCTTAGCGCAGAACCCGTCCAGAGCCAACTTCAAGGAGCCTCCAAGATGCTGAAACCCCTGCTCTGGATCATTGCCGCCTCGCAGCTGATCCTTGCTGCCCTGACCCTGTTCACCCCTCTGGCCTTCTTCGGCTGGATGGGCCTCAGCGTCCCTGCCCCCGACAATGGCTACATGATCGGGATGCTGGGCGCGCGCTTCCTGGCCTACGGGATCGGGATGGTTATGCTGGCCCGTGCCGCCAGCCCCTCGCGCTTCTGGATCGGCAACATGGCCCTGATCCAGGCTGTCGATCTGGGCCTTGCGCTGGTCTATTTCGGGTTGGGCAGTGTCCCCCTGGCTGTCGTTGCCGTACCGGCGACCAATGCGGCACTCTTCTGCGCGGGCCTGCTGTGGTGCCTGCGCGACCGCGGCCTGCGGGATGCCCGCGCCTGACGGCACTTCGCGGCACGATTCCCCCGGAAGATGTGCTGCGATCTTTCGCGTCCCCGGGGGTCTTCCCCTGTCGCCCCGCAACAGGCTAGCATGGCGCGACCCTTGATCTGAAAGGACCTGCAGATGGGCTTCCTGCTGCGCTGGCTTGGCGCCTTCCTGCTGCTCGCCGCGATCTTCAACCCGACGTCGTGGAACTACGTCACCTGGGCACGCGCGGCCTGGGGGGAGCAGACGCCGCTGATCGTGTTCCTCGGCCTGATCCTTGCCGTCGCGGCGATGGTCTATCTGGTCGCCACCCTGCGCTCGATCGGCATTCTGGGTGCCATCGTCATTGCCGCGGTCTTTGCCGCCGGGCTTTGGGTGCTCACCGACTGGGGTGTCCTCGGCCTCGACAATTCCGCGCTGAACACCTGGCTCGGCCTCCTGGTCCTGTCGCTGATCCTTGGTGTCGGGATGAGCTGGTCGATCCTGCGCCAGCGCCTGTCCGGCCAGCAGACCACGGACGAGGTCGATGGCTGAGACCTTCCTCTACCTGACGCTTGGCACGAACGACCTCGCCCGCGCCACTCGGTTCTACGACGCGGCCCTGGCCCCCTTGGGCCTCGTTCGCCGCGCGACCGAAGCGACCGAGGTCGGCTACGGATTTCCCTCCGACCGCCGGACCCGGCTCTGGATCACGCTCCCCTACGACGAAAAACCCGCCACGGTCGGCAACGGCTCGATGCCGGCACTGGTGGCCCCCAGTCAGGACGCCGTAAAGGCTTTCCACGCCGCCGCCCTCGCCCACGGCGGCACTGACGAGGGTGCCCCCGGCCTGCGTCCCTACGGCCCCGCGTTCTACGCCGCCTATGTCCGCGACCCCGACGGCAACAAGCTCTCTGCCGTCCACGAAGGCCCGGGCTGACACCACCCAGCCCTTGCCCGTTGCCAAATACTCCCGCCGGAGGCTCCGACCTCCGACCCGACCACAGCGGCCCGGCTCCCGTACCGCGGCAGCGCCGCCAAGCGGGCCCTCGACGGGCCCCGAGGCGGCTCCCCGTCCGGGAAACCCGCCCTTCCTCTTGCACCCCGCCCCCCTTCCGCCTAGATAGGCGCGTCAGCCGCCCAGAAGCCCGCCGGAGCCTGTCTTGGAAAACGTCGTTCTCACCATCCACCTGATCCTCGCGCTCCTTCTGATCGGGGTGGTGCTTCTGCAGCGCTCCGAAGGTGGTGGTCTTGGCATTGGCGGCGGCGGTGGCGGCACGATGTCGGCCCGGGGTGCGGCCACGGCCATGACCAAGCTGACCTGGATCTTCGCTGCGGCCTTCATCGTGACCTCGATCACCCTGACCATCCTTGCTACCCGCGGCGGCGACGGCGGCTCGGTCGTCGACACGGCGACCACCGGGACCACCACCGAAGCCCCGGCCACCGATCTTCCCGCCACCGGCGGCGGCCTTGCCGGCACCGACCTGACGCTGCCCGGCACTGCGGCACCTGCGGGCGATGCCCCGGCGACGCCCCCCCGCGCCGACGAGCCTGCGGCCCCCGCCACCAACCCCTGATCCCACTACTGCTTGGCAGACCCCGGACAGTGCCCGCATGATATAGCGGGTCGGGCGTTGCCTATCCGGGCAGAGGTCGCTATACCTCGTCTCCCGTGGTGCCGCGATTCCACCGTCCCCGAATCGCGCTGTTTGACACGGGAGTCCCGCCTTGGCGCGTTACATCTTCATCACCGGCGGCGTGGTTTCCTCCCTGGGGAAAGGCCTCGCCTCCGCCGCCTTGGGCGCGCTTTTGCAGGCCCGGGGCTACACCGTGCGCCTGCGCAAGCTTGATCCCTATTTGAACGTCGACCCCGGCACGATGTCGCCCTTCGAACACGGCGAGGTCTTCGTGACCGACGACGGCGCCGAGACCGACCTCGACCTCGGCCACTACGAACGCTTCACCGGCGTCCATGCCCGGCAGACCGATTCCATCTCCTCCGGCCGGATCTATTCCAACGTGCTGGAGAAGGAACGCCGCGGCGACTACCTTGGCAAGACGATCCAGGTGATCCCCCACGTCACCAACGAGATCAAGGACTTCCTCCGCATCGGCGACGAGGAGGTCGACTTCATGCTCTGCGAGATCGGCGGCACCGTCGGCGACATCGAGGGCCTGCCCTTCTTCGAAGCCATCCGCCAGTTCATCCACGAACGCCCGCGCGGCCAGTCAATCCTGATGCACCTGACGCTGCTCCCCTACCTCGCCGCCTCAGGCGAGCTGAAGACCAAGCCCACCCAGCACTCGGTCAAGGAACTCCAGTCCATCGGCCTTGCCCCGGACGTCCTCGTCTGCCGCTCCGAGCACCCGATCCCGGACCGTGAGCGGGAAAAGATCGCCCTCTTCTGCAACGTCCGCAAAGAGCACGTCATCCCCGCCTACGACCTGAAGACGATCTACCAGGCCCCGCTGGCCTACCACCACGCAGGGTTGGACCAGGCGGTCCTTGACGCCTTCGGCATCACCCCGGCGCCCAAGCCCAACCTTGCCCGCTGGGAAGACGTGATGGACCGCATCACCCACCCCGAGGGCGAAATCCGCGTCGCCATCGTCGGCAAGTACACCCAGCTGGAAGACGCCTACAAATCCATCGCCGAGGCGCTGACCCACGGCGGCATGGCGAACCGCACTAGGGTCCGCGCCGAGTGGATCGACGCCGAGATCTTTGAACGCGAAGACCCCGCGCCTTACCTTGAGAACTTCCACGCGATCCTCGTGCCGGGAGGCTTTGGCGAACGCGGCACCGAAGGCAAGATCCGCGCCGCGACCTTTGCCCGCGAAAAGAAGATCCCCTACCTCGGCATCTGCCTTGGCATGCAGATGGCGGTGATCGAGGCCTCCCGGAACCTTGTCGGGTTGAAGGATGCCGGGTCCGAGGAGTTCGACCACGAAGCCGGCGCCAAGCGCTTCACCCCCGTCGTCTACCACCTGAAGGAATGGGTGCAAGGCAACCACACCGTCTCCCGCAAGGCCAGCGACGCCAAGGGCGGCACGATGCGCCTTGGGGCCTATACCGCGAACCTGAAAGAAGGCTCCGCCGTCGCCCGCATCTACGGCACGACCGTGATCGAGGAACGCCACCGTCACCGCTATGAGGTCGACATCCAGTACCGCGACCAGCTGGAGAAATGCGGCCTGATCTTCAGTGGCATGTCCCCTGATGGGAAGCTGCCCGAGATCGTCGAGGTCAAGGACCACCCCTGGTTCATCGGCGTCCAGTTCCACCCGGAGCTGAAGTCTAAACCCTTCGCGCCGCACCCGCTGTTCGCGGATTTTGTGCGGGCGGCGGTAGAGGTGAGTAGGTTGGTGTGAGGGGATTATCTCATTGGCTACTGTGAGAGTATCGCACCTTCGTGGCGTCCAGACATTTCAGGACGAATCTATCTAGGATAGTCTCAACGATGTTTCTTAGTTAGGGTGTGGATGGCTGCGCGCTCTGCGACGGTGGGTTCTTGATGGTTACGGAAAAGTCAAACCACTTGGTCAACGACTGATAGCCAGCCCACAAGAATCCGATGGTCAATGACACTCCAAGAAATGTGTACACTGCCCGCATAACCTTTCGCTCGAGGGTATCGATCCTTGTGCTCAAGCCACCGATTGACCCTTTGAGTTCACGTACATCATCTCGCAAGTCATTTAGACTCTTCATGATCCACTGATTTACGTCTCCGCTACCGGGGCGAGGCGTCGTATTTTCAACGGGCGGAGATGACGGAGTGTCAGGTTTGCCCATCTTGTTCCTTCATCGCTCTGATCCACTCCCAAGTGCTCGCGCTAGCCCAACCAAAATATGGATCCAAAGTCGTCACCAAGTATGCTCCGACGCCACCATCAGTAATGCCGGTAATTCGCGAGATGTCCTGTGTTATGAGAGGCTTCGGTGTGGAAACTAGGTATGAGTCCCCTCCTAAGTCACGCCAACCATTGGGAAACTCCCGTCCAAGCGTGGCGAGTAACTTCGCACGTTGCTCAGGAGTCTGGCTGCCCTGAACCTTCGTGAGTACGAACACTGCTGCCATCTTCTCCTACTTCCAAGCATGGTCTAAGGTTTTACCACCTCGTGCGCCCTGATGCTATCAAAGGCCTAATGCCACCAGATTCAAGCAATTTCACGGCGACGTTGACACATCGTTACCGCGGGGTTCACGAAGGCACCAGCGGACATCTTTGCAAGAACTTCGCCCTTATGCCAGCTTGACTTGCAAACTGCGAAGCACGGCTAGTGTTAGTGCTCGCACGCACCACCTCACCCGTCAGAATTGCCCAAAGCAAATCTGACCGCGCCCGAACCGCCCCCACGGGGCGGGCGCGACGATGGTCGCACCCCAAGAGTCCCGTCGGTTCGGGCGCGATCAGCTTTGCACCCATGCGTTGCGCTTGGGGCCAGCACAAAAGGGACTGCTGCTTCAACGACCCGGCCCGCGAAGGCTTTCGCGGGCGTTCGTGGCTGAAAACAGTCCACTGGACTGTTTTCTCCCCGCGCAAGTTGCGCGGGGCCGCCTCTCACCCCACCCGAAACGCAAAGGGCCGAGGCTCTTGCGGCCCCGGCCCTTGGTTGACAGATCCTGACCGCCCACAGGCAAGTCCTTGATTCACAAGGACCCGTCAAGGCCGTCCCGCGTGGTCAGCCTAGCGCCCCCAAGAGCACCGGCTCCACCTCGTGCCAGCCCTCCCACATCATCTTCAAGGCGACGTAGAGGATGATCAGCAGGCCGATGTAGGCGATCCAGCGGTGCTTGTTCAGGAGGCTCGCGATGTAGCTTGCCGCCAGCCCCATCATGGCGATCGACAGGGCCAGGCCGATGATCAGGACCGTCGGATGATCCTTCGCGGCCCCGGCCACCGCCAGCACGTTGTCGAGGCTCATCGACACGTCCGCCACCACGATCTGCGTCGCGGCCTGGCGGAAGGTCTTCCTCGGTGCGTCGTCCGCTATGGCCCCGTCCTTGTCGATGTCCTCGTTGGTCAGCGCCTCGACAGCCTCGATGTCGTGCTCGTGCGCCCCGGCGCGCAGTTCCTGCCACATCTTCCAGCAGACCCACAGAAGCAGGATGCCGCCCGCGAGCAACAAGCCGACGATGGCCAGAAGCTGGGTGGTGATCAGCGCAAAGCCGATCCGCATCACCGTGGCCGCGATGATCCCGACAAGGATCGCCTTGGCCCGCTGTTCCTTCGCCAGACCTGCAGCGGCAAGACCGATGACGATGGCATTGTCACCGGCCAGCACGAGGTCGATGCCGATGACCTGCATCAGGGCAACGAAGCCCTCATAGGTGAAGATTTCCATCTCGACTCCGCTGCCAATTCCCCGACGCTCCTACGCGGACAACGCCACGGGATCAAGCCGGTTGCAGCTTTCCAAGCGGGGCAAAGCCGGGTAGTCAGCCCCATGCTTTCCTATCAGCACCTCTATCACGCCGGGAACCTCGCGGACGTCCAGAAACATGCGGCGCTGGCTTGGGTGCTGGACTATCTCACGCAGAAGGACAAGCCGCTGAGCTATATCGAGACCCATGCCGGTCGCGGGGTCTATGATCTGGGCGCGGACGAGGCCGTGAAGACCGGGGAAGCGGCGGCCGGGATCGCTTTGGCCGAGGCGCTGTTCCCGGCAGATCACCCCTACCGGCAGCGGCTGGACGAGGCGAGGGCGGCCTACGGGGCGCGGGCCTATCCCGGATCGCCCCTGATCGCCGCGCTGGGTCTGCGCGAGACTGACACCATTCATCTGGCCGAGCTTCACCCGCAGGAATTCGCCCATCTGCGCGCGACTGCGAAGGTCTGGGGTGCCAACGTCTATCAGCGCGACGGGTTCGAGCTGGCACTGGCGCTGACGCCCCCGACCCCCCGGCGCGGTCTGATGCTGATCGACCCGTCCTACGAGGTGAAGGCGGATTACGAGGCGATCCCGCGCCACCTGTCGGCCATCCACCGCAAGTGGAACGTGGGCGTCCTGATCCTGTGGTATCCGATCCTGCGGGGCGCACCTCACACCGCGATGCTGAGGGCGCTGGAGGCGGCATTCCCCGAAGGCCTGCGCCATGAAGTCCGCTTTCCTCCGGTCCGCGACGGGCACCGGATGGAGGGGTCGGGCCTCTTTGTCGTCAATCCGCCTTTCGGGCTGGAGGCTGAACTGGCCGCAACGGCGGATCGTCTGGCGCAGCTTTGCAAGCCGGGTCGAACAGCTTAGATAGGGCGGATGATCGACCTCCTCCGCCGTCTTCTGGCCCCCGCCCCCGAACGTCTGCCCGAAGCAGATGCACAGCTTGCATTTGCGACCCTTCTGGTCCGCATCGCCCGCACCGACGGGCTGTACGCCGCCGAAGAGGTCGAGCGGATCGACCGCGTTCTGGCGCATCACTACGGGCTTGACCCTTTTGCGGCGGCGAAACTGCGCACGGAGGCCGAGGACCTGGAGCAAGCGGCCCCCGACACCGTGCGCTTTACCCGCGCCCTGAAGGAGGCGACCGCGCTTGAAGATCGGGCCGAGCTTCTGACGGCGCTGTGGTCGGTGGCCCTGGCGGATGGTCAGCGCGAGGCGCATGAGGACCGGCTGATGCGGCTGGTGGCAAGCCTGCTGGGGCTGACGGACGTCGAATCCGCGCTGGCCCGGCAGAGGGCCGAACGGGAATGATCGCCAGCCTTGCGATGTACGACTTCGGCCCGGCCGAGGCCGCGAATGACCGGTTGTGGGCGCTGATCCGGGATGGCCTTCGGGCAAGGGGACTGCCTGCGCCCGACGGGTTGACCCGGGGCGAGGCTGCCTATTGGGACAGCTGGACCTCGCCGGACCTGATCCTGTCGCAGACATGCGGCTATCCGTTCCGCGCCCGGCTGCACGATCGGGTGACCTATGTCGGGACGCCGGACTATGGCGTCGAGGGTGCTCCGCCGGGGTTCTACAGGTCTGTCTTCGTCGCCCGCGCTGATGACCCACGCCGGACGCTGGCCGCGTTCGACGGTGCGGGCTTTGCCTATAACGAGGCGCTTTCGCAGTCCGGCTGGGCTGCGCCCCAGGTTCACGCGGCAAAGGCCGGGTTGCGGCTGCCCCCGGTCGTGCAAACCGGCGGTCACCGGCTGTCGGCCCAGGCCGTGGCCGAGGGTCGCGCCGACATCGCCGCCCTTGACGCTGTGACCCATGCGCTGATGCAAGGGGTGGACCCGGTGGCCCCACGCCTGCAGGTGGTCGAGGTGACCGCCCCGACCCCGGGACTGCCCTTGATCACGGCACAAGGCCGCGACCCGGAACCGATCTTCGAGGCTGTGGCCGAGGCCATTGCGGCGCTGTCACCACAAGACCGCGCCACGCTGCGCCTCAAGGGTCTGGTGCGCATTCCGACCGCCCAGTATCTCTCGGTGCCCAATCCGCCGCCGCCCTGACAGTTTGACGCGCGAGAATGCCCAGATCGCCAGCATACAGCCCGGGAACCGGCCAATTCGGCGTTGCAATGGCGCAGAATCTCGGCCCTACTGCCTGACCAGTTGCCAAAGCTCAGAAGCCCCATGCCCGACGACGCCCCTGACACTCCGGTCATCGAGATCCATGATCTGCACAAGAGCTATGGCCAGCTCGAGGTCCTGAAAGGCGTCGATCTGACCGCACCACGCGGGCATGTGGTGTCGCTGATCGGCTCGTCCGGATCGGGCAAATCCACGCTTCTGCGCTGCTGCAACCTTCTGGAGGACAGCCAGCAGGGCGAGATCCGCTTTGAAGGCGAAGCGGTGCGCTGGAAGGGAGAGGGGCTGGGTCGTCATCCCGCCGACCGCGATCAGGTCACCCGCATCCGCACCAACCTGTCGATGGTGTTCCAGCAGTTCAATCTGTGGTCCCATTTGACGATCCTGCAGAACGTGATGGAGGCCCCGGTCACCGTGCTGAAGCGCGACCCGAAAGAAGTCGAGGCGAAAGCGCGCGAGTATCTGGCCAAGGTCGGGATCGGCGACAAGGCGGATGCCTGGCCCGCACAACTGTCGGGCGGCCAGCAGCAGCGGGCAGCGATCGCCCGCGCCTTGTGCATGGAGCCGCGCGCGCTTTTGTTCGACGAGCCGACCAGTGCCCTCGACCCCGAGCTGGAGCAGGAGGTCGTCCGCGTGATCAAGGCGCTGGCGGATGAGGGGCGCACCATGCTTCTGGTCACCCATGACATGAAGCTTGCGGCCGATTGTTCGGACCACGTCATCTTCCTGCACAAGGGCAAGATCGAGGAGCAAGGCCCGCCAGCCAGCCTGTTCGGCAATCCGCAAAGCGAAAGGCTCCGCGGGTTCCTGTCGGCCACGGCGGCATGATGGCGACCTGCGTCGGCACGGTCGCGGGCCTTGTGGCAGGTGTCTACCTTGCTGCATCCGAGCCTGTGGTCATCGCAACCGACGCGCCGTTTCCCGCTTACACCTATCTTGACGACGAGGGGACCATCACTGGCTTCGAGCGCGACCTCATGGACGAGATCTGCACGCGCGCAGTGCTGGATTGCCGCTGGACGGACGTGACCTTCGACCAGTTGATCCCAGGAGTGATGAACGGGGATTATGACGTCGTTCTGGGCGGGATTGCCGTCACGCGTGAGCGGAGGAACCTTGTCAGTTTCACGCAGTCCTACCACAGCACTGATCCGGAAGAATGGTACATCGGCCGCCCCGGCGCGCCAGGGCCTTCGGTGGCGGTGACAGCAGTGCAGTCAGGGACGATGCAGGAAGAGCATCTGCGGAACATGGGCTATCGGCACCTGTCGTTCTCGACCGAGCCCGAAGTGCTGGGTGCTCTCATGTCCGGAAAAGCCGATCTGGCACTGGGTCCTTTCGAAACGCGTCAGGACATCCGCGATTTCATCGCCGAGAACGGCTTTGATTATCTCTATTCCGAACCGATCCCGGACGAGGGCGTCGCAATGGCCGTCTGCAAGGGCAACGGCGACCTTCTCGTCACGCTGGATTCAGCACTTGATGCAATGCGTCGCGACGGTACGCTTGCAAGTCTGGAGAACCGCTGGTTCGAATGAACCTTACCAACCATCCACAGGGGAGACTACGGATGAAAAAACTGCTTCTTGCAACGGCGCTGACCGCCATTTCCGGCGCGGCTTTCGCGCAGGACGTCGTGCGCTTGGGGACCGAGGGCGCCTACCCGCCCTACAACTTCATCAATGACGCTGGCGAGGTTGCCGGTTTCGAG
Source organism: Paracoccaceae bacterium (assembly GCA_046305855.1). Classification (GTDB taxonomy): domain Bacteria; phylum Pseudomonadota; class Alphaproteobacteria; order Rhodobacterales; family Rhodobacteraceae; genus Tabrizicola. The sequence continues at coordinate 11,933 of JBKDYO010000217.1, read as the reverse complement.
CGCGAGTTCGGTGACGAGCTGTGCAAGCGCGCGGGCCTGACCTGTGAGTGGGTGACGAACGACTGGGACTCGATCATCCCGAACCTGCAGTCGGGCAACTACGACGTGATCATCGCTGGGATGAGCATCACGGACGAGCGCGAGGAGGTCATCGACTTCAGCCAGGGCTACCTGCGCCCCACCGCTTCGGCCTATCTGGCCGCTGCGGCGGACGCTGACCTGATGTCCGGCCCGGTGGCTGCGCAGACCGCGACCATCCAGGCCGCCTTTGTCGCAGAAAACGGGATGCAGGTCGTCGAATATGCCACGCCCGAAGAAACCGTCGCTGCCGTGAAGAACGGCGAAGCGGTCGCGGTTCTGGCCGACAAGGACTACCTCGTGCCGATCGCTGCGGAATCGGGCGGGGCTCTGGTCCTGCTCGAGAAGGAAGAGTCGATCGGCGGCGGCGTGGGCCTCGGCTTCCGTGACAGCGACGACGATCTGCGTGGCAAGTTCGACGCGGCGATCAAGTCGATGAAATGCGACGGGACGCTCGACGCGATGATCACCAAGGCCGAATACTTCGGGCCGGAAACCGATCTGGACTGGGGCGACACGGGCAAGGAAGGCTGCTAAGCCTGATCCGGGCGGGCCTTCGGGCCCGCCCCCACCTGACGGGACCTGCGAATGTTCTCAGCCTGCGCCGATCCGAAATCCATCGAGGGCCTGACTTGGCTCTTCTGCTACCTCACCTCGGCCAAGCACGTCGACTTTTACTGGTCCTTCCTGACCGTCCTCCTCCTTCTCGCCATCACCGCGCCTGCCGCCCTTGGCATGGGGTTCATGGGGGCCACCGCCGCCCGGTCGCATATCGCGCCGGTCAGCTGGCTGGGCAAGATCTACATCTGGATGGTGCGCGGCGTGCCCGACATCATCTTCTTCCTGTTCTTCGTGATCGCGCTGGACCAGGCGCTGGAATACGTGAAGAACCTCTTTGTCTGCGACGGCGGCGCCTGGCCCTGGCAGGGGTTGGAGTTCCGCGTCTGTCAAGAAGCGAAAATCCCGCTCGCGAAATCCTCGGCCTTCTGGCACCAGGCCTATGGCTTCATGCTGGCGGTCGTCACCTTCGCCATCGTCTTCGGGGCCTTCGTTGCCAACGTGATCTACGGCGCGATGCAGGCAGTCCCGCGCGCGCAACTGGAAACCGCCGAAGCCTACGGGATGAGCCGCGCCCAGGTCTTCCGCCGCATCCTCGTGCCGCAGATGTGGGTCTATGCGCTGCCCGGTCTTGGGAACCTGTGGATGATCCTGATCAAGGCCACGCCGCTCCTGTTCCTCCTTGGCGTCAAGGACATCGTCTATTACGCGCGTGAGCTTGGCGGGTCCAAGACGCAGGTCTACGAATACCCGCATGGCGACTGGCGGCTGTGGTACTTCCTTGGGCTTCTGGTCTTCTACCTGATCTTCACCCGTATTTCCGAAATCGGCATCAGCAAGATCACCCGCAAGCTCAGCCATGGTCAGGCCACTTCGGGCGGCGAAGCCCTGCGAAAGGCCGCCGCATGACCTGCTGGGAGACCATCCAGGCTTACGGCCTGCGTTCGATCGGGATCGGCGAGAACCTTCTGCCGAAGTCCGACTTCACCATCTGCCAGCAGTTCACCCTGATCGGGTCAGGGATGATCTGGAACATCTACTTTGGCGTCCTGGCGCTGGTCTTCGGCTTCTTTCTGGCCAATGCCATCGCCCTGGCCAAGAACGCCCGCAACCCCTTGATCCGCAAACCGGCCGAGTGGTTCGTCTTCGTCTTCCGCGGCTCGCCCTTGTTCATCCAGTTCTTCCTGGCCTACGAGGCGCTGGTGCTTCTCCCCAAGGAGTTCACGATTTTCGGGGCCGAGATCAACACGTCCTGGACCACCCGCGCCTGGGCCGGGGCCCTTTTGGTCCTGTTCCTGAACACGGCTGCCTATTCCGCCGAGATCTTCCATGGAGCGCTGAAGTCGATCCCCAAGGGTGACCTTGAGGCCGCCGAGGCCTACGGCCTGACCGGCTGGAAGAAGTTCACCCGGATCGAATGGCCGACCATGCTGCGCCTGGGCTGGCCCGCCTATACGAACGAGGCGATCTTCCTGTTTCACGCGACGACGCTGGTCTATTTCTCGGGCTTCCCGGCCTTCGCGCAGAAGGGCGACGCGCTGTATTACGCGAGCTACTTCGCCGACAAGACCTTCAACCCGTTCATCCCCTACCCCATCGTCGGCTTCTACTTCATTCTGCTCACCCTGATGGTCACCTTCGTCTACGGGCGGGTGAATACCCGGCTGAACCGGCACCTGCCCTCGAACTCGCGCAGCAAAATCCGCTTGCGTCCGAACCTGATCCGGTAGTAGGCTACTTTTGATCAAATTATCCGGGCACCCGCCTGGACCCTGTGGAAAAGCCGACTGGCGCACGGGGAAAGGCGATCGAAATCAGGGGAAGGGCCAAGGGCATGGTCCGAACCTGCGCATGAGGCAGCCATGGCTGGCTGCGGGCGCGGGAGCCGTGCCCTGACCTCATAACGACATGACGATGAAAGATTACCTCAGAAAGCACCCCGACGTGCGGACCATTCGCGTGGCCGCCGCGGATCTGAACGGGCAAGCCCGTGGCAAGCGCGTGCCCGCACGCTTTGCCGAAAAGGTCGTGAAGGACGGAACGCGGTTCCCCTTCTCGGTCCTGAATCTCGACATCTGGGGCGAGGATATCGACGACAGCCCGCTGGTCTTTGAACAGGGCGACGCGGATGGCGTGCTGAAACCGACCGAGCGTGGGTTCATGCCGATGCCGTGGCTTGAGGCGCCGACCGCGCTTCTGCCCATCTGGATGTTCCGCGAAAACGGCACTCCGTACGAGGGCGACCCGCGCCATGCGCTGAACGCCGTCGTCCAGCGCTACAAGGCCAAGGGTCTGACCCCGGTCTGCGCGATGGAGCTGGAATTCTTCCTGATCGACGACAGCGGCAAGACCATGCAGGTACCGGCAAGCCCGCGGTCGGGCAAGCGCCGCAAGGCCGCCGAAACGTTGTCGATCCGGGCGCTTGACGCCTTCGACACGTTCTTCACTGACCTTTACGACGCCTGCGAGGCGATGGACATTCCGGCCGACACCACCACGTCGGAAACCGGCCTTGGTCAGTTCGAAGTGAACCTGATGCATTGCGACGACGCGCTCCGCGCCGCCGACGATGCCTGGCTCTTCAAGATGCTGGTCAAGGGCCTGGCACGTCGCCACGGCTTTGCCGCCAGCTTCATGGCCAAGCCCTACATGGAATACTCCGGCTCGGGGCTGCACACGCATTTTTCCGTGCTGGACGAAAAGGGCGAGAACATCTTCGACTCGGGCGGGCCGAAAGGCACTGCGCAGCTTCGCCATGCGGTCGCCGGCTGCCTTGCCGCGATGCATGATTCCACCCTGCTTTTCGCGCCGCATTTCAACAGCTACGAACGGCTTGTTCCCGACAAGCACGCACCGACCGCGATCAGCTGGGGCTATGAGAACCGCACCGCTGCGATCCGCATCCCTGCCGGCAACCCTGCTGCGCGGCGGATCGAGCATCGGGTCGCGGGGGGTGACGTGAACCCCTACCTGATGCTGGCTGCGATCCTTGGCGCTGCCCTTACCGGCATCGAAGACGAGGTGGAACCACCGCCCGCCGTCAACGGCAACGCCTATGCCATGGACCTGCCGCAGATCCCGCCCGATTGGGAATCCGCGATCGACGCGTTCGAACATTCCGACAAGCTTTACCGCTTTCTGCCGAAAGAGCTGATCCGGAACCTCGTGCAGACCAAGCGGCAGGAACTGCACTACATCGCCGAGCTTTCGCCGGAAGAACGGGTCGAGCTCTATCTCGACACCGTGTAACCGCAAAGCCCCCCTTGACCGCAGGGGGGGCTTCACACCACATTTCAAAGACATGACCAGAGACGGACCCATGCAGATCGGCATCCTACAGACCGGCGAAAGTCCCGACGCGCTGCGCGCCGACATGGGCGACTACCCGGATTTCTTCGAGACGCTGCTGGCGGGTCGCGGCCTGACCTTCCGTCGCTGGGCCGTGCTGCGGAACGAGTTTCCCGATGACGTGCACGACTGCGACGGCTGGCTGATCACCGGCTCGCGCTTCGGGGCTTATGAGCCGCATGACTGGATTCCCCCGCTGGAGGACTTCATCCGCCGGGCCTATGCCAAACATGTCCCGGTCGTCGGCATCTGCTTTGGCCACCAGATCATTGCCCAGGCGATGGGGGGCAAGGTCGAGAAGTATCAGGGCGGCTGGTCCGTCGGCCCGACCGAATACGATTTCGGCGACCAGACCTATACGCTGAACGCCTGGCATCAGGATCAGGTGGTGAAGAAGCCCGAGACGGCAAAGGTCCTCGCCTCGACCGCATTCTGCGAGAACGCGGCTCTTCTCTACGATGACCGCATGTTTTCCGTCCAACCCCACCCCGAGTTCCGCAAGGAATTCATGGAGGGGCTGATCAAGTTCCGGGGACCCGGTCTGGTCCCTGACCCGATCCTTGCCGATGCGAAGGCCCGCATCGACACGCCCCTCGACAGCCCGTCGATGGCCGACCGGATCGCGCAGTTCTTTCTGACCCACCAAGCGAAAACTGGGGCCGAGAAGCTCCGCGCCTGATCGTCAGTCGCGGGGGCCACCCCCCAAAATACGTGTGACCTATGTCCAAATGGACCGACCAGCTGCCCGAGGCAGCGCGCGACTACATCGGCAACCGCCGGGTAGACGAAGTGGAATGCATCATCGGCGACATCGCCGGCGTGGCGCGGGGCAAGGCGATGCCCGCCGCCAAATTCGGCAAGCAGACCAACTACTTCCTGCCGAACTCGATATTCCTGCAGACAATCACCGGCGAATGGGCCGACAACCCCTTCGACGCCTTCACCGAACCCGACATGATCCTGGAGCCCGACTGGTCCACCGCCACCGCCGCGCCCTGGACCGCCGACGTGACGCTGCAGGTGATCCACGACGCGAAGGACCAGCAGGGCAACCTTGTCCCCTTCAGCCCGCGCAATGTGTTGCGCCGGATTATGGACCTTTACGCCGCGCAAGGCTGGCGGCCGGTTGTGGCACCCGAGATGGAGTTTTTCCTGACCGCCCGCAACATCGACCCCAACATGCCGATCATGCCGCCGATGGGCCGCTCGGGTCGGCGCGCGGCGGGCAAGCAGGCCTATTCGATGTCGGCGGTCGACGAATACGGCAAGGTCATCGACGACATCTACGACTATGCCGAGGCGCAGGGGCTGGAGATCGACGGCATCCTGCAGGAAGGCGGCGCGGGGCAGATCGAGTTGAACCTCGCCCACGGCGACCCGATCCGCCTTGCCGACGAAGTCTTCTTCTTCAAGCGCCTGATCCGCGAGGCAGCGCTGCGACACGACTGCTTTGCCACCTTTATGGCCAAGCCCATCGCCGGGGAACCCGGGTCGGCCATGCATATCCACACCTCGGTCGTGGATACCAAGACGGGCAAGAACATCTTTGCCGGCCCGAAGGGGGTGGAGACGGAAGCCTTCCTGCACTTCATCGGCGGCCTGCAAAAGCACCTCGGTGCCGCCGTCGCCCTGTTTGCGCCGTATGTGAACAGCTACCGCCGCTATGTCCCGGACTTCGCCGCGCCCATCAACCTGGAATGGGGCCGCGACAACCGCACCACGGGCTTGCGCATTCCGATCTCAAGTTCGGCTGGTCGCCGGGTGGAAAACCGCCTGCCGGGGATGGACTGCAACCCCTACCTCGGCATCGCCTCGACCCTTGCCTGTGGCTACCTTGGCCTGATGAACAAGACGCAGGCGAGGCCTGAATTCTCGGGCTCGGCCTATATCGACAACGAGGATATCCCCGCGAACCTTGGCGATGCGCTGGACCTTCTGGACGAAGACAAGGCGTTGCAAGAGGTGATGGGCGTGGACTTCATAAAGGTCTACGACAGCGTGAAGCGGAACGAATACAAAGAGTTCCTGCAAGTCATCAGCCCGTGGGAGAGGGAGCATCTGCTCCTCAACGTCTGATGAATCTGCTCCATGTGAACGACCGGCGGGGCGAATACCCCGCCAGTTACTACGCCGCGACCGCCGCGCCCATCGACCGCTTTCCGATATTGAAAGGGGCGACGAAGGCGGATGTCTGCGTGGTCGGTGGCGGCTATACAGGCCTGTCGGCGGCCCTGCATCTGGCGCAGAAGGGCTATGACGTTGTCCTCCTCGAAGCCCACCGCGTCGGCTTCGGCGCCTCGGGGCGCAACGGCGGACAGGTCGGCAGCGGGCAGCGGCAGGACCAGGTCTGGGTCGAAAAGACCGTGGGCCGCGAAAACGCCCACCGGCTCTGGGACCTTGCCGAAGAGGCGAAGACGCTGGTCAAGACGCTCATCCGCGACCACGCCATGCCGGTGACCTTTCAACCCGGCATCGCCCATGCCTGCAGGTCGGGGGCCGAGGTCCGGGACGCGCACGCCTATGCCGAAAAGCTGCGCCGCGACTATGGCTACCAGCACCTTGAATCACTGGACAGAACCGGCATCCGCCGCTTGATCGGATCGACCGAATATGTCGGAGGCGGGATCGACCGCGACGCAGGCCACCTGCATCCGCTAAATTACGCCATCGGTCTTGCGCAGGCGGCCGCGAAGGCTGGGGTTCGCATCCACGAGCTGTCGGAAGTGCACCGCGTCGAAGCGGGCGCGCGCCCCGTGGTCCGCACCCCCTCGGGCCATGTCGACTGCGCCACGGTGATCTTGGCGGGGAACGGATATCTTGGGCAACTGTCGCCCAAAGTTTCGGCAAAAGTCATGCCGATCAACAACTTCATCGTCGCAACTGAACCTTTGGGCGACGCGGCGAAGGACATCCTGTCCGAACCTGTCGCCGTCGACGACACCCGGTTCGTTGTCAACTACTGGCGCTTGAGCGAAGACAACCGCCTGCTGTTCGGCGGCGGGGAATCCTACGGCTACCGCTTTCCCGACATCATCAAGACCGTGACGAAACCGATGCTGCAGGTCTATCCGCAACTGGCGAAAACCCGGATCGATTACGCCTGGGGCGGGACGCTGGCGATCACGGTGAACCGGATGCCCTGCTTCACCCGTCCGGGCCAGAACGTCCTGTCGGCCTCGGGCTATTCCGGCCACGGCGTCGCAATGGCCACGCTGGCGGGCAAGCTGATGGCCGAGGCGACGGCGGGCCAGATGGAGCGCTTCGACCTGATGGCAAGCCTCCCGCAGCACCGCTTCCCCGGAGGTGCCGCCTTGCGCTTGCCGCTTCTGGTGACCGCGATGACCTGGTACGCGATGCGGGACCGGTTGGGCCTCTGACCACTCGACTCGTCGGGTTGCAAGGGCCATATCTGTCCCATGTCTCTGCCGAACGGATTCCTCGACGAGCTTCGCACCCGTGTCACGCTTTCCGCCGTCGTCGGGCGGAAGGTCACTTGGGACATGCGCAAGTCGAACATGGCAAAGGGCGATTTCTGGGCGCCCTGCCCGTTCCATCAGGAGAAATCCGCCAGCTTCCACGTCGATGACCGCAAGGGGTTCTACTACTGCTTCGGCTGCCATGCGAAAGGCGATGCCGTCACCTTCGTGAAGGAATCCGAGAACCTCGGCTTCATCGAGGCGGTCGAAATCCTTGCCCGCGAAGCTGGGATGCAGATGCCCGCGCGTGATCCGCAAGCCGCACAGCGGGCCGACCGGCGCACGCAACTGCAACAGGTGATGGACGAGGCCATCAAGTTCTATCGCCTGCAGTTGAAGACCAGCGCCGGGGCCGAGGCCCGCACTTATCTGTCCCAAAAGCGCCGCCTGACCGAAGCCGCCTGGGACCGCTGGGACATCGGCTGGGCCCCGAATAGTCGCCATGCGCTGAAGGATGCTCTGGCCGCCAAGGGCACCTCGCCGGACCTGATGGTCGCCTCGGGCCTTATCGCCAAGGCCGACGATGGCAGCCTTTACGACCGTTTCCGCGGCCGCATCATCTTCCCGATTAAGGACACCCGCGGCCGCCCGATCTCACTCGGCGGCCGGTCGCTCGACCCCAACGCGCAGGCCAAGTACCTGAACGGCCCGGAAACCGAGCTCTTCGACAAAGGCCGGAACCTTTTCAACCATTCCCCGGCGCGGGAAGCGGCAGGCAAGGGCAAGCCTCTGATCGTCGCCGAAGGCTACATGGACGTCATTGCCCTGTCCGAAGCGGGGTTCACCGCCGCTGTCGCGCCGCTTGGCACCGCGGTGACCGATGAACAGCTGCGCATGATCTGGCGCATTGCTGACGAACCCATCATTGCGCTCGACGGCGACGCTGCGGGCCTCAAGGCCGCGCAAAGGGTCATCGACCTGGCGCTGCCCATGCTCGAAGCCGGGAAGGCCCTGCGCTTTGCGATCCTCCCCGGCGGCATGGACCCCGACGACCTGATCAAGGCGCAAGGCGCGCCCGCGATGCAGGCGGTGCTGGATCAGGCCAAGCCGATGGTCCAGCTTCTGTGGCAACGCGAGACCGAAGGGCGCAGTTTCGACAGTCCCGAACGGAAGGCGGCGCTCGACAAGACCTTGCGCGGCCACCTGGCCCGGATCGCCGATCCTTCGATCCGCAGTCACTACGCCGACGAGATGAAGCGGCTGCGTCTGGATCTTTTCGGCACCGCGCAGGCCCGCCCTTTCCAACCGGGCCCCTTCCGCGGGCGCGGCAAGTTCGCCCCACCGGGGGGGGCGCTCGCCTCCACCCGCTCGTCGCTGCTTGCCCAGGCGCAGGGCCCGGTCGAGGAAGCGCTGCGCGAGGCGGTGATCCTTGCGACTCTGATCCTCCATCCCGGGCTGATCCACCGGTTCGAGGCCGCCCTCGAACGGATGGACCTGACGGGCGAAGATCACGACACCCTGCGCCAGATGATCCTTGCGGGTGCGGATATGCCCGATCTGCACCATCGGATCTCTGCTTCAGCCCCCGCAGCCCTTGAAGCGCTGCTGTCCCGACCCCATGTCGCCATCGCACCCCCGATCCGCAATCGCGAAGACAGTGACCTTGCCGCCCTGTGTCTTGCCGAAGAGCTTGCCAAGCTGGAGGCCCGCCGCGGGGCACGACGAGAGATCGAAGACGCGATGGAGGATATGGACGGCCTGCCCGACGAGGGCCTGACATGGCGGCTGAGCCAAGCCGCAGAGGCCCGGCACCGGTCGGACAAAAGCGGCCAGGGCGACAGTCAGGACCTCGGTGAGGACCGCGCCGCCCTGTCAAGACATCTGCAAGATCTGATCGATAGCCAGGTCTGGCTCAAGAAAAACCGCTGATTCGGCCTTTCCCCCGGCCTGATTCGCGTTATTGATTCGATAGACCCCAAGCGATTCGCGCCGAATGGAGATTCCATGGCCCTCAAGGACACCGACGACGCAAAGCCGGAAACCGATGACGCGGACGTCTCGCTCGACATGAGCCAGGCGGCGGTCAAGAAGATGATCGCTGACGCCAAGGAACGCGGCTACATCACATACGACCAGCTGAACACGGTCTTGCCGCCCGAGCAGGTCTCGTCCGAGCAGATCGAGGACGTGATGTCGATGCTGTCCGAGATGGGCATCAACATCATCGAGGACGAGGAAGTCGAGGAAGGCGAGGCGCCTGCGGGTGAACTCGTGGAAACCTCCACCAGCCGCGAAATCGCGGTTGCGGGCACCACGACCGAAACGCTGGACCGCACCGACGACCCGGTGCGGATGTACCTGCGCGAGATGGGGTCGGTCGAGCTTCTGAGCCGCGAGGGCGAGATCGCCATCGCCAAGCGGATCGAGGCCGGTCGCAACACGATGATCGCCGGGCTTTGCGAAAGCCCACTGACCTTTCAGGCGATCATCATCTGGCGCGACGAACTTCTGTCGGAAGAGATCCTTCTGCGTGACGTGATCGACCTTGAAGCCACCTTCGGGCGCAGCCTTGATGGCGAGGAAGGCGAGCTTGACGGCCCCGCGCTGGACGAGGTTGGCGTCGGCGAAGCTGCCCCCCGCCGCGCCTCCAGCGCCGAGCCGGAACTGGATGCCGATGGCAATCCGATCATGGCCGAACTGGACGAGGACGAGGACGACGAGGCCTCGAACATGTCGCTGGCCGCAATGGAAGCCGCGCTGAAGCCGCGCGTCCTGGAAACGCTGGACCTGATCGCGCGCGACTACGACAACCTGGCCGAAATGCAGCAGCTGCGGATGGATGCAACCCTGTCCTCCAGCCAGCGCTTCTCGACCACGGACGAGGCCGCCTATCAGAAGCTGCGGTCGGAAATCGTGCTTCTGGTGAACGAGCTTCACCTGAACAACAGCCGGATCGAAGCGCTGATCGACCAGCTATACGGCATCAACAAGCGGATCATGTCGATCAATTCCGGCATGGTGAAGCTGGCCGACGCCGCACGGATCAACCGGCAGGAATTCATCCAGGAATACCAGGGCTATGAACTGGACCCGGTCTGGCTGGACCGAATGGGCCAGAAGGCCGGGCGCGGCTGGCAGGCGCTGATCGAACGGTCCCGCGACAAGGTCGAGGAGTTGCGCAACGAGATGGCCCAGGTCGGCCAGTATGTCGGCGTCGACATCAGCGAATTCCGCCGGATCGTGAACCAGGTCCAGAAGGGCGAGAAAGAGGCGCGTCAGGCCAAGAAGGAAATGGTCGAGGCGAACCTGCGTCTGGTGATCTCGATTGCCAAGAAATATACCAACCGCGGTCTGCAGTTCCTTGATCTCATTCAGGAAGGCAACATCGGCCTGATGAAGGCCGTGGACAAGTTCGAATACCGCCGGGGCTACAAGTTCTCTACCTATGCGACGTGGTGGATCCGTCAGGCGATCACTCGGTCGATCGCCGACCAGGCCCGCACGATCCGTATCCCGGTCCACATGATCGAGACGATCAACAAGCTGGTCCGCACCGGCCGCCAGATGCTGCACGAAATCGGCCGCGAACCCACGCCCGAGGAACTGGCCGAAAAGCTCCAGATGCCCTTGGAAAAGGTCCGCAAGGTGATGAAGATCGCCAAGGAACCGATTTCGCTGGAGACGCCGATCGGCGACGAGGAAGACAGCCAGCTTGGCGACTTCATCGAGGACAAGAACGCGATCCTGCCTTTGGACAGCGCCATTCAGGAAAACCTGAAGGAAACCACGACCCGCGTCCTCGCCTCTCTCACCCCGCGCGAGGAACGCGTGCTGCGGATGCGCTTTGGCATCGGCATGAACACCGATCACACGCTGGAGGAAGTCGGCCAGCAGTTCAGCGTCACCCGCGAACGCATCCGGCAGATCGAGGCGAAGGCGCTGCGGAAGCTGAAGCATCCGAGCCGGAGCCGGAAGCTGCGCAGTTTCCTCGATCAGTGATGGGAAACCGCGCCGTATCGGAATTGACTAGGAAGCGGGCCTTCGAGACCATAAAAGTGGTAGCGAAGGCCGTTATCGCCGGTGAAAAGGCAATTACCTATTCACAGCTTGCCCAACGGCTTGAAATGTCGAAGGTGAACGGACAGGGGCTCAGCAGCTACCTGAACGAGGCGGCCGCGATGTGTGCTGAACACAGCTTGCCAAACGTCTCGGTGCTTGTGGTGTCGAAAGAGAGCCTTGATCGCGGTACACCGCTGCCCTCAGAAGGCTCCTTTGCAGATGGCTTTTATGCAAGCACTGGCCTAACCAAGGATGACATTCCTACCGAGCAAGATCGTGTGCGTGCATTTGACTGGAAGTCTGTGCGGTCGTTGAAACTGGACTAACCTCCGCTTTTCCCGACCTTGCACCCCCTCCCCTACCGCCGCACACTCCCTCCAACCCCGGAGGACCCCCATGCGCGCAGCCCTTCTCCTCGCCCTTCTCGCCGCCACTCCAGCGCATGCCGCCTGCCAAGGCGATGAGGCCTTTTCC
>JBKDYO010000216.1:0-18644 GCA_046305855.1 Paracoccaceae bacterium | reverse complement strand
CAGATGAACTGCCAGGAGCTGGGCACCGCGATGCAGGCCGGGGCGCAGCCGATCATCCTGATCCTGAACAACGGCACCTACGGCACGATCCGCGCGCATCAAGAGCGTCACTATCCCGCGCGGGTCTCGGGCACCGACCTGCAGAACCCCGACTTCGTGATGCTGGCGCAGGCTTACGGCTTTCACGCCGAGAAGGTCGAAAGGACCGAGGACTTCCCCGCCGCCTTTGCCCGGGCCCGCGCCAGCCGGACCGGCGCGGTTCTGGATCTGGTGATTTCGGCCGAGGCTCTGACCCCCCGGCAAACACTGTCGCAGATGCGCGATGCAGCCCTTTCAGCGAAGGGTCGGTAGACCTTATCCGACACGCCTGCCCTGGACCCAGGCTCCGCGAAGCGCCCCGGCCTGACCAATCCTTGCGACACGGACAAGGTCGGCCCGGCGCCCGACTTCGAGCCGTCCGCGATCCGAAAGACCGACAGCTTCTGCAGGGGCCGAGGTGACAGTAGCAACCCCGCGCGCGACGTCGCCCCACAGGTCCCCCAGCATCAGCGCCGCAGACAGAAGCGACGAAGGCACGTAGTCGGACGAGATGATGTCCAGAAGTTCGGCTTTCGCCAGGTCCAAGGCGGCGACATTGCCGGAATGGCTGCCGCCGCGGACAAGGTTTGGTGCGCCCATCATGACCTTGATCCCCAGCTCGTTGCAGGCCTGCGCTGCCTCGACCGTGGTCGGAAACTCGGCGAAATGCGCGCCATGTTCAGCGGAACGCGCGACATGGGCGGCTTCGGTATCGTCGTGGCTGGCCAGTACCGCCCCATAGCGACGGGCTGCAGCGACGGCGGCGGCTTCGTGGACCGCCCCGTACTCGGCCGAAAGCGCCTTCTGCCCCGCGATATGACCTTCGAACTCGGCCTCGCTCATCCCGTGCTTGCCCATGACGTATTTGCGCAGTTGCGTCACGTCGCGGAACTGCCGTTCGCCCGGCGTATGGTCCATCAGACTGACGATGCCGATCCGGTCCTCGGGGCCGAACTTGTCCAGCTCTTCGACAAGGGTTTCCGAACAGACCTCGGCACGAAGGTGCAGGAAATGACTGATCTTCAGCGCGCCCTCGGCCCGAAGCCCAAGAATTTCGTCGGCAAGCGCCCGGGCATATTCGCCGTAGTTCGCCTTCGCGTTCGACACGACCGAGCCCACTCGCAGCGCGTCGAAGACGGTGGTGATCCCGACGCTGGCCAATTCGGCATCATGCGCGATGATGGCTGCGGCATGGGGCCAATCCACCTTGGGGCGTGGCTCGATGTGGCGTTCGAGATTGTCGGTATGCAGCTCGATCAGGCCGGGCATGATCAGGTCGCCGCCGCAGTCCTCGGCACCCTTCGGCACGGCGCTGCCTGCCGCGATCTCGGCGATCCTGCCGTCCAGGATCCGTACCTGTCCATGCAGGGTCTCGTCCGGCAGGACCAGGATGGCATTGGCAAGGATGGTTTCGCTGGTCATGTCGTCCTCGATTGACTTGTCTTCCGCAATGCGGTGGCTTCTGGTGACATTGTCCTGTCACGCCGATGTGACAAAGCCCGGCTACCCCGGCCGCCATGCATCAGATGAACCGTTACGCCGTCTACTTTTCCCCGCGAGACGGGGCCTTTGCCCAGCGCACGGCCGAATGGCTGGGCTGGAATCCCGAGACTGGCCATGCCTTGCCGCAACCCGTGCTGGCAGGTATCGGCGACCCCGCTGCCATCACCACGGACCCGCGGCGCTATGGCTTCCATGGCACGATCCGCGCGCCGTTCCGCCCCGCGCCCGGAATGACCGAGGCGATAATCCGCGACCGGGTGGCCGGACTTGCCGTACGCCTTGCCCCCGTCACCTGCGAGGGGCTTCGGCTGGAGGTCCTGCAGGGCTTTCTCGCCCTCACTCCGCTGGGCTGCGAAGCGGCGCTTCTCGATCTGGCGGCCGCGGTTGTCGAGGGGACCAACGACCTGCGCGCGTCCCTGACCGAAGCCGAGATCGCCCGCCGCCGCCCCGACCGGCTGTCCGCCCGTCAGCGCGCTCTTCTCGACCTCTGGGGCTATCCTTACGTGATGGAGGAGTTCCGCTTCCATCTGACACTCACTGACCGTCTGGACGAACCCACGCCAATACGGTCCGCGCTGGAGGACTTCTTCGCCCCCGTCCTGCCGCGCCCTTTCTTGATCGAGGACCTCTGCCTTTTTGGCGAGGACGCTGCTGGTCGCTTCCACTTGCTGCACCGCTACGCCCTCACGGGCTGAAGCGCCGCCAGCAAGCGGTGCGTGCCGATCTCGGGTGACTGATCGTTGACTACGGTCTGAAAGGCGATCCCTTCCGGCATCTCGAAGGCGGCGCGCGACAGGCGGGCGCGGATGTCCTCGGCGGCCTCCCGTCCTCTTGCTGCAAGGCGCACAGCCAGAACCGCAGGCGGCGCTGTGACCAATATCACATGAAGGCCGGGAAAGACCCGTGCTGCTTCGGGCAAGGCAGCCCGGCTGCCGTTGAAGATCACGTCGCCGGGGCCGGTGACCTCGGCTTTCGGGATGCCGTAGGACAGCCCGTGTGCCTCCCAGGTCAGGGCGAAGTCGCCGCGCGTCTGGCGGTGGGCAAAGTCTTCGGGGGTCACACCCTCGAAATCCTCGCCTCCAGCCTCGGTCGGACGGGTGATGACCCTGCGCACCAGATGCAGGTCGGGACGGGCATTCAGGACACCACGGATCAGCGTGTCCTTCCCCGCACCAGAAGGGCCAACGACGGCGAAGATCATGCCGCCGCCCGAGGCGTGAAGCCGGTCACATCGACCAGTCTGTCGCAGACCCGCGTGCGCGCGCCCTCGTCGTGGAAGATGCCCAGAACCGCCGCCCCGCCCGCCTTGGCCTCTTCGATCAGGGTCAGCACGACTTCGCGGTTGGCGGCATCAAGGCTGGCAGTGGGCTCGTCCAGCAGCAGTGCCGGATAGGTATGGGCGAAGCCGCGCGCGATGTTGACTCGCTGCTGCTCGCCGCCCGAGAAAGTGGTGGGCGAAAGGGCCCAAAGGCGTTCCGGGATGTTCAGCCGCTTCAGCAGTCTTGCGGCCCGGTCCCGGGCCTCGGCGACCGGGGTGCCGATCGCCAGCAGCGGCTCGGCCACCACATCAAGCGTCGGGACGCGGGGCACGACACGCAGGAACTGGCTGACATAGCCTAGCGTATGGCGGCGCAGTGCGATGATCTCGCGTGGTTCGGCAGTGGCGACATCGACGTCGCCGACCATCAGGCTGCCGCCAGCCGCAAGGTAGTTGCCGTAGACCATGCGCATCAGTGTGGACTTTCCCGCGCCGGACTGGCCGGTCAGGCCCACGCATTCGCCTGGGCTAACGCTCAGCGCGGCTTTGGCCATGACCGGGATAACGGCCCCGCCCTGATTGTGCAGGGTAAAGGACTTGGACAGGTTTTCGATACGGATCATCGGCTTACACCTGCAGGACGGACGAGACGAGGAGTTGCGTATAGGCGTGCTGCGGGTCATCCAGCACCTGATCGGTCAGACCCTGCTCGACCACGCGGCCCGATTTCATCACCATCAGCCGATGCGCCAGCAGGCGGACGACGGCAAGGTCGTGGGTCACGATGATGACGGAAAGGCCCAGGTCGCGGACCAGACCGCGCAGAAGGTCCAGCAACCGCGCCTGCACGCTGACATCAAGGCCGCCGGTCGGTTCATCCATGAACACCAGACGCGGCTGGGTCACCAGGTTCCGCGCGATCTGCAAGCGCTGCTGCATGCCCCCCGAAAAGGCCGAGGGCCGGTCGTCGATCCGGTCAGCGGCGATCTCGACCCGGCCTAGCCAATCGGTGGCCTTGCCGCGGATGTCACCATAGTGCCGCGCGCCGACGGCCATCAGCCGTTCGCCCACATTCCCACCCGCCGACACACCCATCCGCAACCCGTCGCGCGGGTTCTGGTGGACATAGGCCCAATCGGTGCGACCAAGGCGGCGGCGCTCCGTTTCAGACATCGCCAGCACGTCCTGCCCATCATAGGCGATGCGGCCCAGGTCCGCGCGCTGGTGTCCGGCAAGGCAGGAGAGAAGCGTCGACTTGCCCGAACCGCTTTCGCCGACAATCCCCAGGACCTCACCGGGCCAGAGGTCAAAGCTTACATCCAAGCAGCCGATGCGGGGGCCATAGCGTTTGGTCAGCCCCTCGACCGTCAGCAGGGGCTGATCGGTGGCCACCAGCTTTTCCATCATCGTCATGCCACGCCCTCCGTCTCGGGCGCCCAAAGCCGTCCCTTGTGCCCCTTTGCCCGCCGACCGGCACAGAAGTCCGTGTCGGAACAGACAAACATCCGCCCGCCCTGATCGTCCGTGATCACCTCGTCGAGGTAACTGTCCTTGGCGCCGCACAGGTCGCAGTCATGCGGGGCTTTCGAGGTCTCAAACGGGTGGTCGTCGAAATCGAGGCTCACCGCCTCTGTCCAGGGCGGCAGGGCATAGATCCGCTGCTCGCGCCCCGCGCCAAAAAGCTGGATCGCCGGGTTGCCGGACAGTTTCGGATTGTCGAATTTGGGGATCGGCGAGGGGTCCATCACATAGCGCCCTTCGACCTTCACGGGATAGGCATAGCTTGTCGCGATCTGGCCGTGCCGGGCGATGTCTTCGTACAGCTTCACATGCATCAGCCCGTATTCTTCCAGCTCATGCATCTTCCGCGTCTCGGTCTCGCGCGGCTCCAGAAAGCGCAGGGGTTCGGGGATCGGGACCTGGTAGACAAGGATCTGACCCGCGGTCAGCGGAGTTTCCGGGATACGGTGGCGGGTCTGGATGACCGTCGCTTCTTCGGTCGCCTCGGTCGTGGCCACCCCGGCGGTGCGCTGGAAGAAACGGCGGATCGATACGGCGTTTGTCGTGTCATCCGCGCCCTGGTCGATCACCTTGAGCCGGTCGTCGGGCACAAGACAGGCCGCCGTCACCTGCACCCCGCCCGTGCCCCAACCGTAAGGCATCGGCATCTCGCGGCTGGCAAAGGGCACCTGATAGCCCGGCACCGCGATCCCTTTCAGGATCGCCCGGCGGATCATCCGCTTGGTTTGTTCGTCGAGATAGGCGAAGTTGTAGGCCCCGGCTTCAAGATGTTCGGTCATTCCGCAGCCTCCTGCATCGTCATTGCCTCGGCCCGAAGCTTGCGGACCAGCTCCAACTCGGCCTGGAAGTCGACGTAGTGCGGCAGCTTGATGTGTTCGAGAAACCCGGTCGCCTGGATGTTGTCGCAGTGCATCAGGACGAATTCCTCGTCCTGAGCGGGGGCACCGGTGAAGTCCTCGCCCAACTCCTGCCAGCGCAGCGCACGGTCTACGAGGCTCATCGCGATGGCCTTGCGTTCGGACTGGCCCATGACCAGACCGTAACCGCGGGTGAACTGCGGCGGTTCGGTGCGGCTGCCCTTGAACTGGTTCACCGTCTCGCATTCGGTCAGCTCGACCTCGCCGATCTCGACGGCAAAGCCCAGCTCGGGGATGTCCACTTCGACTGCAACTTTGCCGATGCGCAACTCGCCCACGAAGGCATGAGTGCGGCCATAGCCGCGCTGGGTGGAATAGGCCATCGACAGGACAAAGCCCTCGTCGCCCCGGGTCAGCGCCTGAAGGCGCAGCGCGCGGTCGGCTGGCAGTTCCATCGGTTCGCGGGTCAGGTCGGGGGGCGTGGTGTCGGAAGGCGGGGCGGTTTCGATCAGCCCGTCACGATTCAGGAAGCTCGTGACATGCGGGACGTGAGGCGGCGGTTCAGCGTCCGGCACCTCTGGGATAGCGGGCGTCTCGGTGCCTCCGTTCGCCATCAGAGCAAAGTCCAGCAGACGGTGCGTGTAGTCGAAGGTCGGTCCCAGCACCTGCCCGCCCGGCAGATCCTTGAACGTCGCCGAGATGCGCCGGTCCACCGCCATCGCCCCGGTATCCACCGGACGCGAGGCCGCAAGGCGCGGGAGGGTCGTGCGGTAGGCGCGGATCAGGAAGACCGCTTCGATCAGATCGCCGCGCGCCTGTTTGATCGCCAGCGCGGCGAGATCGGGATCATACAGCGACCCCTCGGCCATCACCCGGTTCACCGCCAGCCGCATCTGCTCGCGGATCTGCGGGATGGTCAGTTCCGGCACCGCAGGATCGCCACGGCGTTCCTCGGCAAGCCACTGGTGCGCGTTGTCGATGGCGCGCTCGCCACCCTTGACGGCTACATACATCAGATCTTCTCCACTCGAGTGGACCTTGGCAGGCCAGCGATCCGGTCACCGGCGGTGAAAAGCGTGTCAAAGCCCAACGGGAACAACGCCCGGTTGGCGCGAAAGGCCGCGGTTTCAGGCAGGTTCAGCCAGGTCGCCGTCTCGATCCCCGGACCGGTCAGGGCGGGGCCATGGTTCACCAGCCGGTCGCATTCGACGATCAGGGTGGCGGACCGGTCGGGATAGTCGGGCTGACCAATCCGAAAGCGCGTGACGGGGTGCAAGGCCTCCCACGTACCGACGGCAAAGTCGGCATCTTCGGCTTTGGAAATCGGCGCACCAATGTGAAAGGCGATCCAGTCGCGCACTGCCGGGCAGTCGGCAGCGCCCGCAAGATGAACCCGCGTGGTCGGATCCGCCAACACCAGAAGCGCCACGCCGGCCGCAATCGACAGGGGGGCTGGCGGAGTTGCGCCGGACACCCGGCGGATCATGCCGGGTCGGGCCAGAGCCTCCAGAATTTCGCGGAAGGCGCGGGCGGACTGGATCGGGGCCTCGGTGAAGCCCCCGGACAACGCATCGGCGATCACTTGTCTTCTCCCCGAACCATGGTGAAGAAATCGACCTTGGTGGCGGCGGCCTTTGCGCCGCGCGCAGCGCGGGTTGCCAGCGCCTCGGCGCCCAGCGGCACAAGCACCCCCGTCGTAAGCTCAGCCTCCCTTTCGGTCTGCATCAGCGCATCCACCGCGGCGGCGCGCAACGCGTGGGCCTTGTCGCGACCCTGCACCCAGGCATGCCCGACTTCGCCGGTCGCCAGCTGCACCGAGGCGCGGGTGACGGTCATCTCGCCAAGATTGAACGCCGCACCGGTGCCACCCACGCGGCCCCGCACCATGACCGCGCCGATTTCGGGCTGACGCAGGACCTTGTGCTCTGGCAGATCGGGAAACAGGGCGGCGAGACGGGCAGGCGAGGCCTTGGCAAGCGTTGCCATCCAGGTCTTGCGGGCGAGAGGAGATACGTCGGTCATGGGAATCTCGACAGGTTGACGGGGTTGTCTATGTTTCTATACAACTATACAAATACTACCTGACCGGGTCCACATGGCCAACCCGAGAGTTGTGAATTTTTCGTGACAGGAGAAGCGCTTGCCCAAGGAAGCCCTCTGGTCTGCCATCGCGGCCACCCTGACGTCGGAAATCGGCGTGGGTCATTATCGTCCCGGCGACAGGCTGCCGACCGAGGCCGCTCTGGCCGCCCGCTTCGGGGTGAACCGGCATACGGTCCGCCACGCCCTTGCGGCCTTGGCTGAACGGGGCCTTGTCCATTCCCGCCAGGGCGCGGGAGTGTTCGTCACGCAGCGCCCGACCGATTATCCCTTGGGCCGCCGTGTGCGGTTCCGCCAGAACGTACTTGCTGCCGGACAGACCCCCTCGCGTCGGATCAGTCGGGGTGAGACCCGCCCTAGCGACGCCGAGGAGGCCCGTGCCTTGCGCCTCCGCCCCGGCGAGCCGGTTCATGTTGTCGAAGGAGTTTCGCTGGCTGACGATCAGCCAATCGCCGCCTTTCGCTCGCTGTTTCCGGCAGCGCGGTTTCCAGACCTTTTGCGCGCGGTTCGCGAGACGGGGTCTATCACCCGTGCGCTCGCGGCAGAAGGGCTGCGCGATTACACCCGTGCCGAGACACGACTGACAGCCGAGCTTGCCGACCCGGTAATGGCGGCCGCTCTGGGGATTCGCCCCAATGGACCCGTGATGCGGACAGTTGCGCTCAACATCGACCCTGAAGGCACACCGGTGGAACTGGGCACCACCTGGTTTGCCGGCGAAAGGGTGACGCTGACGGTGGCGGATCAGCCCTGATACTTTTCCAGGAAAGCCTCTGCCTTCAACGACCGGAAATCCATCAGGGCGGCGCGCAGCCGGTCATGCGGCCAGTCCCACCAGGCCAGCGCCATCAGCCGGTCGGCAATGCCGGAGGCAAAACGGGGGCGCAGCGGTTGGGCCGGAAGGCCTGCCATGATCATGTACGGGGGCACGTCCTTCGTCACCACCGCACCCGAGGCGATGACTGCCCCGGCCCCGATTGTCACCTCAGGCTTCACGATCACGCCGTGGCCCAACCAGGTATCCGGCCCGATCACCGTGCGGCGGCTGGCACGCCGGGCCATGAATTCGGGATCGTCCGTCACATCGTCCCAGTAGTAGGCCGAGCGATAGAGGAAGTGGTGCAGGCTTGCGTGGTCCATCGGGTGATCGGTTGGCCCGATCCGCGTCATGGCCGCGATGTTGGCGAACTTGCCGACTGTGGTGTTGGCGATGTCCGACAGCCGGTCGCAGTAAGCATAGTCCGCGAAGGTCGAGTTCAGCACGCGGCTGCCTTCGCCCACTTCGCACCAGCCACCGAAGCTGGAGTTGACGATCTGGCAGCCGGGATGGACGAAGGGCTCAGTCGGGGAAAGCTTTGGCACGTCAGCTGCCCTTGATCAGCTTGCGCCGCAGCCAGCCCGACAGGCTGTCCATCAGCATGACCATCAGGACGATCAGCACCATGTAATAGGCCACTTCCTCCCAGTCCTTCTGGGTGATGATGGCTTGCGTCAACAAAAGCCCGATCCCGCCCCCGACGATGGCACCGATGACCGTTGCGCTGCGAGTGTTCGATTCGAGGTAGTACAGCACCTGGCTGAGGAGAACCGGCGTGATCTGCGGGATGACGCCGAAGCGCGCCCGCAACAGGCTGTTCGCCCCTGTGGACTGGATGCCTTCGACCTGCTTTTCGTCGATGTTCTCCAGCGCCTCGGAGAATGTCTTGCCGAAAGTGCCTGCATCGGTGATGGCAATCGCGATGGCGCCGGTCATCGGTCCTGGCCCGAAAGCGCGGGACAGGATGATGGTCCAGATCAGGCCATCGACGCCGCGGATGAAGTCGAAGAACCGGCGCACCGCAAAGCGCAGGGGGCCTAGGGGCATGAAGTTCCGCGCGGCAAGGAAGCCCAGCGGCAGGGCCACGAGAGCGGCAGTCATCGTGCCGAGGAAGGCCATAAGGATCGTCTCGAAGATCGCCCAGGCCACGTCGCCGTGCCGCCACATCTTGTTGGTCCAGAATTCGCTGACCATGTAGCCGAAATTGCTGCGTGTCGGGTCGATGCGCTCGCCCGTGGTGGCAAGCCCGATCAGCTCGCCAAAGCCCTTGCCGTAGAACGGGCTGTCGAGGGTGAAGAACCACAGCTCCCAGCCCGGTTCGTACTTGAAGGTCTCGACCTTGGAGCGGGAGTAGTTGAAGCGGCCCGCGTCCGTAGTGACGGAGACCTTGTTCTCGGCCACCGAGATCCAATCGGGGATCGGCTGCGGCGCAGTGATCACTGGTTTGCCGCCTTCCGGGCGGATATCGATGGTGCCGTAGCCCGGGACGACATAGCGCGCGCCTTGGTCGTCGTAGGTCACGACATGGCCTTGGCCGAGGTCGATCGTCGTCACCGTCCCGGCGATCGTCACCCAATCGGGCAGCATGCCGTCAGGGTAGGTCCCCTTGTTCTCGCCCTCGATGGCGACGGTGACCTGATCGGTGCGGTTGTCGCGGGTGACATGGGTCTTGTGGGACCAGAAATCGCCCAGCAGGATCGCGGCGTTGTCAAAGCGGGCGCGTTGGGCAAGGCCAGCAAGGTCAAAGCTGATCGCGGCGTAGACCAGATAGGCAAGGATCGCCGCCGGGACCGCGAAGGCCAACCGGCGCTTGCGCGTGAAGTTTGATGTGACAGCGTCGGCAAGACTTGGGGAAAGGGTTGTTGCGGTCACGTCAGTTTCCCCTCACCAGCTTGTGGCGGTAGTGGTCCGACACGCGGTCGATCACCACGATGGTCAGGAACAGAAGCAGGAAGATCGCAACGACTTCATCATACCGTCCCTGGCCCCATTGCATGGCCAGTTTCAGGTCATGACCGATGCCGCCTTCGCCGACAAAGCCCAGGATGGCCGAGGCGCGGACGTTGATCTCGAACCGCAGCAGCGCATAGGACAGCCAGTTCGGCGCGACCTGAGGGATCACCCCCAGCCACATGCGCTGCGACCAGTTGGCGCCAACGGACTGCAAGCCCTCGATTGGCTTCAGATCGGCGTTTTCGGCGACTTCGGAGAAGAGCTTGCCCAGCGCGCCGCCTGTGTGCAGCGCGATTGCGATCACGGCGGGGACAGGGCCGCCGCCAAGGATGTAGATCAGGACCAGCGCAATGACGATTTCCGGGATGGCGCGCAACGCATCCATTGTGCGACGGAAGACCGGGATCAGGCGTGGCCAGCGGGCCAGGCCGCGCGTGGCCAGCAGCGACAGCGCCATGGCCGCAAGCGCGCCCAACAATGTGGCGACAGCGGCGATGTTCAGCGTCTCGATCAGGGCGGGAACATGGGCAAAGAAGATGCCGGGCAGAAGCGTGCGTTTTTCCCATGCCTCGGCAAAGACCTCGGACGGGAAATCGAAGACCTGGTGCAGGCCTTCCAGAAAACCGCCAGCATTGCGGTGTTCGGCAAGGTTCCAGCCTGACGCCATGAGCGCGATGAAGACGACCAGCAGGATGCCGCCATACATCCGCTTGCGGCGGACCATGTCGAGATAGGCTTCGCGGTTGTTGGACAGGTCCGGGCTTTGGCCCGGTGTCGGTCCGAAGGCGATGTCGACCATCCTGTCCCCCAAGGCAAAAAAACCGGGCCCCCGAATAGGGGGCCCGGCGGATCGTCATGAAAGCTTACATGCCTTCCTGCAGCTTGCGGGCGGCGAGGATGCCGAGATAGTCCTCGTGCTTGACCGGGACGAAGTCCTTGGCCTCACCGGCGGCGACGTTGTAGGCGCACTCCGGATCGGTTTCCCACATCGTGTCCATCATCGCATAGACCTTGTCCTTGACGTCCTGCGGCAGGGCCTTGCGGACGACCAGCGGGCCTTCCGGAATCATGGTCGAGCGCCAGATTTCGACAAGGGTCGACATGTCGACGAGGCCAGCGTCAGCCGCTTTGCGGAACGCGCCCGAGCCGTAGCCGTCTTCCCAGTTGCCAAGGCCGTCGGCCCATGCCACGCCTGCTTCGAAGTCACCATTGGCGACGCCGACGATGGTCTGCTCGTGCCCGCCCGACATCTTCACTTCCGCGAAGTACTTTTCCAGCTTGCCGTACTTTTCGGTCAGTTCGGCCGCGGGGACCAGGTAGCCCGAGGTGGAGTTCGGGTCGGCGAAGGCAAAGGTCTTGCCCTTCGCATCGTCCATGGTCTTGATGCCGGAGTCAGCCTTGGCAAAGCCGATCGAGAAATAGCCGGTGGTGCCGTCGACGTTCTGCTTGGTCAGCATGACGTCAACCGACTCCGGGTCGGTCAGGTAGACCTTGGCGTAGGCCGAAGCGCCAAGCCAGGCATAGTCGAGCGTGCCGCCCAGCAGGCCCTGGATCACGCCATCATAGTCGGCGGGGGTGAAGAGCTTGACCGGAACGCCAAGCTCGGCCTCCATCTTGACACGCAGGCACTCGGTCGAGGCCATGCGGTCCTGGGCGTTCTCGCCGCCGAGGATGCCGATGTTGAATTCGGTGATCTCCTGGGCGAAGGCCGAGGAGGCGATGACAGCGGTCAGAGCCGTTGCAGTCAGCAGCTTTTGCATGGTTTCTCCGTAGATTAAGATCGGGGGGCTTGGTGGTTCAGGGTCACGACAGCATGAGGTCCGCGTAGGACCGGTCAGCTGCGGTGTCGGCGGGAATCGAGGTCGACGTGGCGTCCTCGTTGAAGGTGTCATCCGCGCCGTAGATCTCGCGGGCGACGCCGGTGGAAAGCTGGTCAGGCGTGCCGTCAAAGACGATGCGGCCGTCGCGCATGCCGATGACGCGGTCACAGTAGCGCCGTGCGGTATCCAGCGTATGGAGGTTGGCGATGACCATCCGCCCGTCCTCGACGTTGATCTGCTTCAGCGCGTCCATGACGATCTGCGCGTTCATCGGGTCGAGGCTCGCGATGGGTTCATCGGCAAGGATGATCTTCGGGTCCTGCATCAGGGCCCGGGCGATGGCCACCCGCTGCTGCTGGCCGCCCGACAGGGCCTCGGCGCGCTTCGGTGCCTGTTCGGAGATGCCTAGGCGATCAAGGATATCGAGCGCCCTTAGTATGTCGGCCCGGGGCCAGAGATTGAACATCGTCTGAATGGTCGAACGGCGATTCAGGATGCCGTGCAGCACGTTCGAAGCGACGTCCATCCGGGGCACCAGATTGAACTGCTGAAAGATCATCGCGCATTGCGACTGCCAGGCCCGCGCCTCGGCGCCCTTCAGCGCAAGCACGTCCTTGCCATCGACAAGAATCTCGCCAGAGGTCGCGTCAAGAAGGCGGTTCATCATGCGCAGGAAGGTGGACTTGCCAGCACCGGAGCGACCGATGATTCCGACGAAGGCCGGGCGATCGACAACAAAGCTGATATCGTCAACGGCGGCTTTCTGGCCGAACATCCGCGTCACGGCTTTGACTTCCAGCATCAGCGCCCCCCGGCTTTTCTTTCATGGGGTGCTACCGGTCTGTTGTGACGGTTGGTAAACGCTGAAGTGAAGCTTGTGTGACAGTCCCGACCGCGCAGGGCGCGCTTCAGTGCGCGGGTTCTGCAGCGGTAAGGGCAGGCAAGGCCCTGATCGCGGAGTAGCCACCCCGGCCCGCGACCCAGGTCCGCAGCGGGGCAGGGGCGTGACCGTCCGGCCAGTCGAGCAGGACAAGGTCGGCCCGCAGGCCCGGGGCGATGCGGCCGCGGTCGGTCAGGCCCATGGCCTCGGCGGGGTTCCGTGACACCAGGTTCCACAGCACGGGCAATGGCGCCACATTGTCGGCACTCATCCGGACCATCGCCCCCAACATTGCCGGATAGTAGTAGTCGGACGCCAGAATGTCGCACAGGCCCCGCGCCACCATCTTTGCCGCACCGGGGCTGCCTAGATGGCTTCCGCCGCGCATCGCATTTGGCGCGCCCAGGATGATCGGGTCGCCCGCCGCGCGCGCGGCCAGAAAAACGCGGTCATGCATCGGGAATTCGGCCACCCGCGCGCCCAGCGCACGATAGTAGTCGCGGGTTTCCACCTGGCTGTCGTCATGGCTCAGCATCGGGGTGCCATGCTGGCGGGCCAGCGCGGCGATGCGTTCGATCTGCGCCGGAACTTCGGAGCGGCGGGACCAGACGCGCGACAGAAGGTCGATATAGGCATCGGTCGAAATCTGCGACCGCTTGGCTCGATCGCCCATCTTGTCGCGGAACCGGTCCGACGTGATGTCCGTCACCGGGTACTCCTCGACATGGTCGAAGGGCCGGTCATGCAACGCCACGTCGGGGTGCAACAGAGACGAAGTGGTATGGTCGTTGAAAGCCAGCGACGGACGGGCGTGTCCCTGAAGGACATGGGCAATCAGCGGCTCGGCTTCTGGATAGAAGGTTTCCCAGCGCAGCTGGATACGGTTGTCGGTGGTCAACCGGCCATCCAGTCGCTCCAGCGCGTCGACGACCTGCCAACCCACCTCGACCGAGCGCAGCCCCGGCTCCCACGACAGCGAGAGCGCGTGATAGGCGGTCGCAATTCCGTTCGCCGCCAACTGGCGGTCGCTCTCCAGCATGGCCGCGTCGACTGGCACCATGACGCCTGGGCGCGGCTGCAACTGGCGCTCGAAGGCGTCGCCATGCACGTCAACGAAGGCCGGGGCCAGAATGCGACCCTTGGCCGGAATCACCGCGGCCCCATCGCGCGCGACGTCGATTCCCGTGATCAGACCATCCACGATCCGGACGGATGCAGTCTCGACCCGGTCCTCAAGGATGACGCGGGCGCCTTCGATCAGTTCGGCACTCATGCCAGACGCTCCGCCAGCAAATGCCAATGCCACGAGCCCGGCTTTTCGTGCGGGCGGTCGAACAGGGTGAAGACCTCGAAGCCCCAAAGCAGCGACAAGAGGTCAGCGGCATTGCAGAAGTAGTGGGGGTGGATCTTGTCACCCGGTCCTTCGAAGACCCAGGTGTTGCGGCTGATCTCGCGGCCCTTGGCTTTGGCTTGCTCCACCGGCAGGCGGCGGGCCGAGAGCATGGTGGCCATGAAACTGCCGCCAGGGCGCAGGACCCGGGCAACTTCGGACAGCGACCGCCGGACGATTGCCTCGTCGCCGTGGTATACGACGTTCCAGGCAAGCACATGGTCAAAGCTTGCGTCTTCGAAGGGCAGAGCGGTCATGGGCCCCTGAACGGTGTCGACCGTCAGATTCCGGGCAAAGGCAGTCGCTGCGACGGCAGCGGTCGAGGCTTCGGCGGCGTCAAGTGCCGTCACCTTGTGGCCCAGCTCGGCGAATGCCAACGCGTGACGCCCAAGCCCGGCACCTAGGTCCAGAATGCGCGAAGCTGCAGGCAGGGTTCTGGCATGGTCAATGACCCAAGGTTCAGGCATCGCCCAGGGCGAGGTGGCCCCGGACTTCTTCCATTCGTCGTTCCAGTATCGATGCGCGGTGTCCGTCGTCTCGATCATATCAGCTTCCTTCGGATCCATCCCGATCCCTGTTCGACGGCGATGACAAGAGCCAGCATCATCAGGATGATCGCAAGTGCTTCGTCATAGTTGAAAAGGTCGAAGGCGACCTTGAGATCCACCCCGATGCCGCCTGCGCCGACAAGGCCCAGGGCGGCGGAACCGCGCACGGATTTCTCCAGCGCGAACAGAGAGGTGGCGGTGAACGACGGCAGGCAGGCCGGGATCACGGCCGAACCGATGATGCCCAGACGCGAAGCCCCGATGGCGCGCAGCGCGTCCTGCGGTCCGGGGTCGGTCTCCTCCATCGCCTCGGCAAAGAAGCGCCCAGCAAAGCCGATCTTGTCGACCATGATCGCCATGACACCCGCCGCGGGGCCAAGGCCCACGATGATGATGAAGATTATGGCCCAGACTAGGTCTGGCACCGTGCGGAAAAGCGCGATGATCGCACGGGCCGCGTGGCGGACCACCGGATGCGGCGAGAGGCGGTCGGTGGCAAGGATCGCAAAGGGCAAAGCCAGGATCAGGCCGAGGAAGCAACCGGCGACGGCCATCTGCAAGGTCTCAAGCAGCTTCCAGCCGATGGGCACGATGCGGGTGAAGTCCGGCGGGAACATCTGGGTCAGCATGCCCGAAGGCGCAAACAACCGGGCTATGCCGCTGCCAAGCTTGTCGAGCGCAGGCGCGGTGGCGGCCAGCGAGGTGACGACCAGGGCCAGCACGGCCAAAAGCGCCGCATATTCTACAAGGCTGCGGTGCTGAAAGCGGGAAGGGGCAAGCGTGCTCATGCGGGTTCAGCGTGGTCGAAGAAGTGGCGCAGACCCGCAGCGTCGGCCCGCTGTGTCGGCAGGTCCAGCGCGATGCGGCCGTCGGCGAGGCCGAGGATACGGTCGGAGAAGCGCAAGGTATGTTCCAGACGGTGCGAGATCACGAGTAGCGACAGGCCTTCCTCGCGGACAAGGTTGAGGAGCAGCGACATGACCTCTTCCCCGGTCTGAGGGTCGAGGCTTGCGTCGGGTTCGTCGGCCAGGATGAAGGCCGGGCGCTGCATCAGCATCCGGGCGATGGCCACGCGCTGCTGCTGGCCGCCCGACAGGCTGTCGACGCGTACCAGCGCCCGATCGGCAAGGCCAACGCGCGCAAGGCAGGTCATCGCCTCGTCGCGCACAGGGGCTGGGGCCAACGACTGCGCCCAGGCGCGGGGGCCGGACATGCGGGCCTGGACCCCGTGGATCACGTTCGACAGGGCCGAAAGGCGAGGGACGAGGTTGTGGCGTTGCCAAACGATGCCGACCTCGGCCCGGAACTGGCGCAAGGCGCGGGGGGAAAGCGCGGGGACGTCGCGCCCCAGCATCCGGATCTGACCCGAGGAGGGCTCGATCAGCCGGACAAGACAGCGCAGAAGCGTGGACTTTCCCGACCCGTTCGCCCCGATCAGCGCCGTCGCCTGGCCCGGTGCCAGGGCGAAGTCTAGACCTTGAAGCACTCTGCGGCCCGGGAATTCCTTCGTCAGACCCGCGACGACAAGGACCGGCTCTGCCAGGGCAGAACCGGTCAGCGCGCCCGGAACAAGCGGCGCGTTCATGCGTGGATCACTCGCCGACGAATTCGGTGAATTCGGTGATGCCGATATTCTCGAACATCTTGCGCACAACGTCGTAGTCAGCGTCGGTCACGGTCGCGTTGAACATGCCGCCGATGTACTTGGCGTTTTCCTCGGTCGAGGTCAGTGCCGCAAGGATCGCGTCGTTGTTGTCGGCAAAGGTCTTGCGAACGGTCTCGACCACCTCGGGCGCCACTTTGGACGAGGCGAGCAGGATGTCGTTCGGCAGTTGTTCACCCTTCAGCAGGACGCGGAACTTCTGGTCGGGGAACTTCTCGGTGATGCTGTCGATATGGGTGCGGTTCAGGCCGATCCCGGCGATCTCGCCCTTTATCAGTGCCTCGACCGCGACGTTGCGGTTCAGGAAGACCGGCTCGTAATCGACCGTGTAGGTCAGCCCGGCCTTTGCCAGAAGATCGACCGGACCCAGGTGCTGCGAGGTCGAGCCGATCTCGCCGAACGAGATCTTCTGCCCCTTCAGGTCGGCGGGCGACTTCACCGGGCTTTCGTCAAGGACAACGACGGTCGAGTAGTAGTCCGGGCGGACCCAGGTCACGACGGGCTGGGCATCGAGGCGCGCGTTGAAGACGACGTATTCCGCCGGGCCGGTCAGCACGAAATCGACCTGGTCAGCGGCCATTGCCTCGACCGCAATGGTACGGCCCGAGACCGGGAAGAACTCGACCTTCAGGCCCGAGGCGGCCTCGAAGGCCTCCTTGAACGGCCCCATCTCGCGCTGCAGGGCTTCCATCCCGTCAATGTCGGTGACGGCAAAACGGATGGTCTCCTGCGCGGCAAGCGGAGCGGCGGCGATCAGGCTAAGGGCGAAGAGGCCCGAGGTCAGCATCGTGTTCATGGCAGCAATCCAGACATGAGGTTTCGGTTCCGGACCGTCTAGGCCATCCGCATGACAGTTCGGCAACGAATGGGTCATGGTTTTGTTACGGGGCCGAAGACCTCCCCGATGAGGCGCACCGAAAAGCCGATCTGACCACCCAAGGGCGTCATCTTCGGGACGGTCTTCGGTCTACGGTTGGTTGAACCAGATCAGGCCATGCCATGAAGCAGGGTCTGACTGCGTTCCGCCTGCACACCCGTTGTCCCGCTTTCGATCCGGGCCCCGGTCTCGGCATCGAAGAGATGGGTCTGTTCAAGGCTAAATCCGATGCCGACGACGGCACCGGGCGCAAGGTTGGGACGGGCTTCGGTCAACAGGCTGAAGGGGATGTCCTCAAACAACAGGTTACACAGACGCTCGGCTCCCAGTTCCTCGATCATGTCGACGCAGGCGTCGAACAGCCCCTGACCCGCCGGCACCATCCGGGCATGTTCGGGCCGGATGCCGATCTGCACCATCAGTCCGTCGCGCGGCTCAACCCCGCCGGGCAGAGGCAGAAGCGTGCCATTCTCCAGCATGACCCCCCGACGCGCCGCAACGACCTGACCCGGCAGGATGTTCATCGCCGGACTGCCAATGAACCCTGCAACATAGGTGCTTGCCGGGCGGTCATAGATTTCCGACGGGGTGCCGACCTGTTCGATGGTGCCCTTGTTCATCACCACCAGTCGGTCGGCCAGTGTCATGCCTTCGTGCTGGTCATGGGTGACGAAGACCGAGGTCGCCTTGATCTGGTTGTGAATGCGGCGAATTTCGTGGCGCATCTGGACCCGCAGCTTGGCGTCGAGGTTCGAGAGCGGCTCGTCGAAGAGGAAGACCTTGGGCGAGCGGATGATCGCGCGGGCCATGGCGACGCGCTGGCGCTGACCGCCGGAGAGCTGCCCCGGCTTGCGATCCATGAAATCGCCCAGGCCCACCGAGCCTGCCGTCTCGGCGACTCGCGTCAGGCGTTCGGCCTTGGGCACGCCCGCCACCTTCAGCGCGTAGCCGATGTTCTCGGCCACAGTCATGTGCGGGTAAAGCGCATAGTTCTGGAACACCATTGCGCAGCCGCGTTCGCGCGGTTCGAGCTGGTTCACCACCTGCCCGGCAATCGCGATCTCGCCCGCCGTGATCTCCTCCAGCCCGGCAATCAGGCGCAGCAGCGTCGACTTGCCGCAGCCAGACGGGCCAAGAATGACGACGAACTCGCCATTGTGAATGTCGAGGGAGACCCCCTCCATGATCGTGGTCTTACCATAGGTCTTGGTGACGCTGCGGATGTTGATCTCGGCCATTTGCGCCTCATTTGTCGGTGTTGATCAGGCCGCGCACGAACCAGCGCTGCATGAGAATGACGATCAGGATCGGTGGGAGCATGACGACCAGGGTCGCGGCCATGGCGAGATGCCAGGTCGGCGTGCCGCCGCCGGTGGTCA
>JBKDYO010000215.1:0-3442 GCA_046305855.1 Paracoccaceae bacterium | reverse complement strand
CACCTGCGCAGGCGGCATGGCCGGGGTCGACCTGATGCTGCGGCTGATCGCCGACCAGCATGGCGAAGGGATGGCGGGCGAGGTCGCCGACCAGATCCTCTACCAGCCGGTCCGCCCGCCGACAGCGCCCCAGCGCCGCACTCCGGGACTGGGCACCGACCAGTTCGCGCCCACCCTGCGTCAGGCCATCGCGCTGATTGAGGAGAACATCGCCGATCCGCTGACCGTGCCCGAAATTGCCACCCACCTTGGCCTGTCACAGCGCCAGCTGGAGCGGCTGTTCCATCGTGGCCTTGGCTGTTCCGTTGTCCAGTTCGGCACTCTGGTCCGGCTGCAGCACGCCCGGGTCCTGTTGATCGCGACCAAGCTCTCGGTGCGCGAGATTGCCACTGCGACCGGCTTCAACTCGCTGTCCCACTTCGCCAGCGCCTTCCGGAAATGCTTTGACCGCAGGCCGAGCGATTACCGCCAGGCTTGGCCGCCGACCGAGGCGACGCCTTCTTGGCCAGGCACCCTGACGGGCTATCTTGAAGGCCTGCAGCAGCGCGCCGCCCGGGCAGCGGCAAAGCCCTGACGGACCACGATCCTTCGACGAAGGATCGTCCCCGATTTTTCGCCGAAAAATCGCGCCCCGCTTGGGCCTGCGCGCTTCAAGCGAAGGCCGGGATCACGTGCCTGCAGAACAGCTCCATCGACCGCTTCTGCTCCTTCAGCCCAAGGCCCAGAGAGGCGTAGTAGATGAACTCGTCCACTCCGATCGCCTCATACAGCTTCAGTTTGGCGATCACCTCGTCGGGCGTGCCGAACATCAGGTTCCGGCTCAGCATGTCGGGGTCGTACTCCGCCCGGTTGCCCAACTGGTCGAAGGGGATCGACTTCGGGAACCCGTTCTCGACATCGCCCATATTCTTGAACAGGTTCTCGAACTGGGACAACTGCCGCTGCGCCGCGCGGACCGGGACCATCCAGTCCTCCTTCCGGTCATAAAGCGCCGTATGCCTCATCATCGCCATGACGGGCCGCTTCTTGCCGGGATTGTTCGCCAGCGCCTCGGCCATCCGCGCCATGTACAGCTCGGCCTCCGCCATATCGCGGGTCAGCGGCCAGGACTGGATGTTGCAGCCGTGCTTGACCGCATAGTCATAGGTGATCGGCGCGCGGGCCGCGACCCAGACCGGCACCTCAGCCTGCACCGGTTTTGGCACCGACGTCGAGGCCGGGAAGCTCCAATGCTCCCCCTCATGCGCATAGTCGCCCTGCCACAGCGCCCGGATCACCGGCAGCATTTCCTGCATGTAGCGCCAAGCGTCGGTCTGCTTCAGACCGGGGCGCATCCGGTCGAACTCGCGCTGGTACGCGCCCGAGCCGATGCCGAACTCCAGCCGCCCACCGGAGATGAGGTCGACAAATGCCGCCTCGCCCGCCGCCTTGATCGGGTGCCAGTAGGGCGCGGCGATCACTGCCGTGCCCAGGCGGATGTCGTTGGTATGTTCCGCCCACCAGGTCAGGATCGAGAACGGGTTCGGCGCGATGGTCATCTCCAGCGCGTGATGCTCGGCCGCCCAGGCGATGCGGAACCCGCCCTGATCGGCCATCTGCACCATCTCTAGCGTGTGGCGGGCGACCTCCTTCATGTCGAGCGTATCGTCGATCCGCTCCATGTTGATCGCCAGATGAAATTTCATTTCAGTCTCCCTAGATCAGCGCATCACGAAGGGGTTGGCGATGGGCTCGGATGAGGTGTTGACCCAGATCGTCTTGGGTCGCGTGTAGTCGTACATGGCCTGAAACCCGCTCTCGCGGCCGTAGCCGGAACCCTTGACGCCCCCAAATGCCGCGATGGGCGACACCGCCCGATAGGTGTTGACCCAGACGATCCCGGCTCGAATGGCCTTCGCCACCCGCATCTGTCGCGCGCCGTTCAGGGTGAAGACGCCTGCCGCCAGTCCATGCACCGACCGGTTCGCAAGCGCGACAGCCTCCGCCTCGGTCTTGAACCGCAGGACCGACAGGACGGGCCCAAAGAGCTCGGTATCCACGATGGTCAGGTCCGGCGACGGGCAGTCGACAATCGTCGGCTCATAATAGGTCCCCCCCAGCGTGGGCTGCTTGCCCCCCGTCAGAACCTTCGCCCCCTCCTGCACCGCCAAAGCCACCTGCGCCTCGATCAACCGCACCTGCGCTTCGGTGCACAGCGGCCCCATCTGCGTCTCCTCGGCCAGCGGGTCGCCGATCCGGATCGCCTTTGCCGCCGCCACCAGCCGCTTTAGAAACTCCTCGGAAACGCTGTCGTGCACGATCAACCGAGACCCCGCCACGCAGCTTTGCCCCGTCGCGCCGAAAATCCCCGCCACGCAGCCATTCACCGCGCTTTCCAGGTCCGCATCCTCGAACACCACGAAGGGCGACTTGCCGCCCAATTCCAGCGAAACCTCCGCGAAATTCTCGGCCGAGTTCCGCACGATATGCCGCGCCGTCTGCGGCCCGCCAGTGAAGGCAATCCGCGCGACCAAGGGGTGCGAAGTCAGCACCCGCCCCACCTCGCCATGCCCCGAGATGATGTTGACGACGCCGGGCGGAAACCCCGCTGCCTCGATCAGCCGCCCGAACTCCAGCATCGGCACCGAGGCGTGTTCCGACACCTTCAGCACAACCGTATTCCCCGCCGCCAGCGCAGGCCCCAGCTTCACCGCCGACAGGAACAGCTGCGAGTTCCACGGCACCACCGCCGCCACCACGCCCAAGGGCTCGCGGTTGGTGAAGACCAGCATGTCCGGCTTGTCGATCGGCAGCACCTCGCCCGCGATCTTGTCCGCAGCGCCCGCGTAAAAATGGAAGAACTCCGCGATGTACTTGGCCTGCCAGCGCGTCTCTTTCAGCATCTTTCCGGTATCCAGCGTCTCCGCCCGCCCCAGCTCCTCTGACGCCTCGGCCAGCAAGTCCCCGAGCTTCCGCAAGCACTTGCCCCGGGCCGAGGGCGTCATCGCCCCCCAAGGCCCGCTCAGCGCCCGGTCCGCCGCCCGCACCGCCCGGTCCACGTCCGCAGCCGTCGCCTCTGGCACCTCGGCCCAGACCTGACCCGTCACCGGCGAGACCGACGGGAACACCGCCCCGTCCGAGGCCCCGACCCACTCCCCGTCGATCAGCATCTGGCAGCGCTTGATCTCAGACATCCCAGTCCTCCACGTGCTATCCCGGTTGATGCCTGTCCCGAACGCCTCGCGATTGCGAAAATACGCCACAGGCTGACGAAAATTCGAAACCGAGGCCCGCCACGCGATGGCACACCAAAGCACCACGATTGAGGACACCCATGCCCAAGGAAATCATCGGCGGCCCGCTGGTCATCAACGGACGGCAGCTTTCCCTGTCGAAAGCCGTCCGCGCCGGTGACTTCGTGTTCCTCACCGGGCAAGTCCCGATGGTGGGCGGTCAGGTTCTG
>JBKDYO010000214.1:0-7648 GCA_046305855.1 Paracoccaceae bacterium | reverse complement strand
GTCTCGATGATCGTGGGGCACGCCTTGCCGCCGAACAGGAGCGAGGTCGTATCCGACTTCGGATCGCAGCCGATCAGCAGCACGCGCTTGCCCATCTCGGCCATCATGTGGCTGAGGTTGGCGAGGGTGAAGGACTTGCCGATCCCGCCCTTGCCATAGATCGCGATGATCTGCGTCTTCTTCGATGGCGGATCTTGCGGCACCTCCAAGGAGGGCTCTTCATGCGCCTCGTCGCGCAGGCGGGCGTCGAAATCCTTCAGGTTGGGAACTTCGGTCATGCTGCGGCACTCCAGTCGAGGATCATTTTAAGACAGGTCGGATCAGTGAAGGCGCGGTGATAGGCGGCACCCGCGTCCGACGGGTTGGCACGGTGGGTGATAAGGCCGTCCAGCGACAGGCGGCCTTCGTCCATCAGGCGACGCGTCGCCTCGAGGTCGGACGGCTGCCATTCACTGGCGATGCGCAACCGCAGCTCTTTCATGAAAGCGGGCGGGAAGGCGAAACTGATGGGGGCTGTATAGAAGCCGCACAGCACGACCTCGCCCCCTTTGGCCAGACGCGGGACCAGAGTATCGAGGAGACCCGCAGCGCCCGAGGCATCGAGGATCACCTTGTAGTCCCGGCGCGCATCGGCATCGGGCGCGATGACGTCATATCCCTCGGCACCGGACCGACGCGCCGGGTCAATCTCCCAGACTGTCGGGGCCGCGCCCATCACCAGCGCGATCCGCGCCAGCAAGCGGCCCAAGGTCCCATGCCCGATGATCAGGTCCGGCAGCGGCCCACCGGCCAGCGCGTGATAGGCCGTCGCGGCCAGCGCCAGAAGCGCACCCCGCTCGCCATAACCCGCATCCAGCTTGGCCACCCGCACGGCTGGGGTCACCAGAAGGGCCGAGGCCCCGCCGAACAGCCCGCGCACGCCGCCCTCATAGCAGTTCGCGCCCGGCACGAAGACATGGTCGCCGACCGCAAGGCCCGTTTCGCCGCAGGTCTCTACCACTTCGCCAAAGCTCTCATAGCCCGGCACCAGCGGATAGCCCATGCCCGGGAAGGGCGGCATCGTGCCTTGCCAGAACAGCTTTTCCGTGCCCGTGGAAATGCCGGAGTGCCGGACCTTGACCACCACGTCCCCCGGCACCGGCGCCTTCAGTCCGACCGCACCAAGCGTCAGGGCTTGGGGGCCAGAGAGGATGACGGCTTGGGTGTCCACGTACTTCGGGCCTTCCTGAATCAGCGCGGCGATCGCACTTTGTGTCAGTCTAGGCTTACAGTTTAAGATGTCAAACTAAATGGACATATTTGCGACGGTGCTGAATGTGTCTTGTGTCCGCGGCGCCGATCGATGGCAGCACTCAGTGCCGGATGCCGGTCACGACCGAGGTGACGAAGGGCCTGTCGCCCGGACGCGACCGGATATCCTGAAAGCCCGCCGCCTGCAGCAAAGCCGCGATTTCGGCGGCCGAACGGGTTCGCCCGGTGCGCATCGCCAGCGTGTAGATGGCAAAGTAGATGTCGGTCGCAGGATCAGGTTTCGCACCGCCCGACATCGGTTCCGAGACAAGAACCATCCCGCCCGGCGGCAGGGTCGCGTGGACCTTGGCCAGCAATGCGGCAACGGTTGTGTCAGGATGGTCGTACAGCACCCGGACCAGACTGATCGTATCCGCCCCTTGCGGCAAAGGGTCGGCCCGGAAGTCGCCGGGATGCAGCGTGACCCTGTTGCGCAGGCTTGCCGGGACGGCGGCCAGCACGGCGGGCATGTCGAACAGCGACAGCTTCAACCCCGGATGAGCCTTGCCGACCTCGGACAGAAATGCCCCCGTGCCGCCCCCAAGATCCAGAATCTGCCAGCGCCGCGACAGGTCCACCAGCCGCAGCGTGTCTTCCGCCACGATGACTTGGCTCTCGGCCATCAACCGGCTGTAGCGCGCCGCAAGCCCCGCGTCGTCCTGCGCCAGCGGCCCAAAGACATAGGGCCAGAACCCGGCCAGCGCGGTCTCGGTCTGGCCCCGGAAAAACGCCAGCGGATCCGAGAGATCGCCGTAGAGCACATGGTGGTGCCGCACCATCGGCTCCAGCCCGGGCACGGTCAGGAAGGCAGCGCCTCTCGGGGCAAGGGACCAGCGACCCCGGCGGTCCCGTCCGACCAGCTTCAGCGCCATCCCGGCGCGCAGCAACACCTCCAGAGGCGCCTCCGGCATCGCGACGCTGCGCGAAATCTCCTCGGTCGTCATCGGCCCCGAGGACAGGAAATGCAGCACCCGCGCCTCGACCAAAGCGACCAGCGCCTGGCTCTGGACAAAGCCCGAAATGATCCGGAAAAGCTCCGCCCCCTCGCGCTTGACCTGCCAGCGCAAGCCGGGCAGGCGCGCGGCCAGCCGGTGAAACCGGGGCGACATGGCCAAGCGGGTCAGCCACCCTTGCGCCTCGGGCCGCGCATGCGGCGGGCGAGGTTCGGCGTTCATCTGGCGGCGGCTTCGGGCAGCACGGTCATCTTGCGGGCATAGGCGGTGACCAGATTTGCCAGCATGGCCTCGCCCGGACAGGACGGGATCGATGCGATCGCCCCGCCAAGGATGTCCTTCATATGCGCCATTGCGCCCTCGACCCCCATGGCCTCAACCGCGTTGGGCCGTAGATGCGCTGCATCCTGCCCCGCAGGTTTGCCGATCTGATCAGGCGTCAGAAGCGCGTCCTTCAGGTCATCCGCAACCTGGAACGCAGCACCGATCCGGTCGCCAAGTTCACCCCAGGGCTCGGCATCCTGCCCGGCTGCGACAGCGCCCATTTGCGTCGCCGCGACGAACAGGGCGGCCGTCTTCGCCCGGTGATAGGCCTGCAGATCAATCTTCGTTTCGCTTTCCCAGCCTTGCCCGGCACAGATGCCGAACGGCGCACCCGTATGCCGCGCGAGGGCCCCGGTCAGCGCCAAAGCCCGGTCAGGGGCCGAAGCACCCGCCTTGGCCAGCACTTCGAAGGCAAGGACGATCAGACTGTCGCCTGCTAGCACGGCCAGGGGTTCGCTGAAGGCCCGGTGCAACGTCGGCTTGCCCCGGCGCAGGTCCGCGTCGTCGAAGGCGGGCAGGTCGTCATGTACCAGACTTGCGCAATGGATCATCTCCAGCGCCACGGCGGCGGCAGTGCTGATCTCGGGCCGGTCATCCCCGCAGGCTGCGGCCACGGCCAGCAGGATCGTCGGGCGGATGCGCGCGCCTCCGGGGAAGACCGCATAGGGAATCGCCGCCGAAAGTTTGGGCGGGGCGTCCTTGCGATTCAGGGGCTGCAGGGCCGCTGTCAGGGCCTGTTCGATACGATCGGCGAAAGGCAAGATGCGACTCCTTGGTCGGACGGCGTCGATTCAGTTTGGCATCGCGCTCGGCATGTGTAAATCTGAATTTACACTTTCTCGTCAAACCGACCTGACACACCCGAGAGGACCATGCCCGCTGCCGACAGCATCAGCCGACCAAGCGCGGTCGTGATCGGTGCCGGGATGGGCGGCCTTGGTGCGGCCATCCGGCTGGCCGCGGGCGGAGCCCGCGTCACCGTAATCGAGACTGCGGACTGTCCCGGAGGCAAGGCCCGTGCCCGCCGCACTGCCTCCGGCCCCGCCGCCATGGGACCGACCGTTCTCACTTTGCGCTCCGAAGTCGACGACCTGTTCCGTCTTTGCGGCACCACGACCGAAGCCGAGGTCGCCCT
This sequence comes from Paracoccaceae bacterium, assembly GCA_046305855.1. GTDB lineage: Bacteria > Pseudomonadota > Alphaproteobacteria > Rhodobacterales > Rhodobacteraceae > Tabrizicola. The sequence goes on along the minus strand of JBKDYO010000214.1, from coordinate 3,946 downwards.
GACCCGCCTGCCCCGCCTTGCGCGCCACTGGTGGCCCGGGTCCGGTCCGTTCGACCTGTTCCCCGACCGCGAGGCCAACATCGACGCCATCCGCGCCTTTGCCGGGGTACAAGAGGCCGAGGGCTTCGCCCGTTTCGACACCGCGACACGCGCGCTTTACGCCGCGTTCGAGGCCCCGGTGATGCGCGCGCCAAAACCCGACCTCGGCGCCATCGCCAGGACGACCCTGCGCCAACCCGCCCTTTGGCCCGCCCTTCTGCCTGGAATGACGCTTGATCGCTGGTTGAAAAGCTTTTTCAACGACCCGCGCCTCCGGCAGCTTTTCGGGCGCTACGCAACCTATGTCGGCGGCAGGCCCGCCCATACCCCGGCCGTATTGTCGCTGGTCTGGCAAGCCGAGGCGCAGGGCGTCTGGGCCGCGCGCGACGGACTCCATTCGGTTGCCGACGCCCTTGCCCGTGCTGCCGAACGGCTGGGCGTCCACTTCCACTACGCCACCAGCGCCCACCGCATCGTCCGCCAGTCGGGCCGCGTCAGCCTTGTCGAAACCGACCAGGGTCACTTCCCGGCCGATATCGTCGTCTTCAACGGTGACCCGCGCGCACTGGCCGAAGGTCATCTGGGCGATGCGGCTGCATCCTCGCTGCCTCGTCCCTTGGGCAAACCCAGCCTCTCGGCCTGGGTCTGGTCCTTTGCCGCCACGCCGCAAGGCCCCCGCGCCCCGGACCTGATTCACCACAACCTTTTCTTCACCGCCGATCCGCAGGCCGAATTCCGCCCCATCGGACAGGGCCGGATGCCGGAAAGCCCCACGCTCTATCTCAACGCCCAGGACCGCGAGCTTGGCCCTACCCCGGCCAGCGAACGCTTCCAGATCATCATGAACGCCCCGGCCAATGCGCCCGAACACCCTGATGAGGACAGATCATGCCACGACCGGACCTTCCCGCCTTTGGCACAGATGGGCCTGACCTTCTCGCCTCCGCCGGGACCCGAAGCGCTGACCCGGCCCCGGGACCTCGCGGCACGATTCCCGGCCTCTCTGGGTTCGATCTACGGCGTCTCGCCCGAGGGGGCGCTGGCGGCCTTCCAGCGCCCGGTGTCGCGGACCAGCTTGCCGGGGCTTTACCTCGCGGGGGGCGGAGTGCATCCGGGGGCGGGGGTGCCGATGGCGCTTCTCTCCGGCCGGCAAGCCGCCTCACAGGCGCTTCAGGACCTGACTTCAGCCTCTCCGTCGGTCCGGATGGCTATGCCTGGTGGTATGTCGACGGGATTTCCGAGGACGGGACAAAAGCCGTCTCGCTGATTGCCTTCATCGGCTCGGTCTTCTCGCCCTGGTACAAATGGTCTGGCCGTCGCGAGCCGCAGAATCACTGCTGCCTGAACGTCGTCACCTCGGGCCTGAACGGTCGTTTCACCATGACCGACCGGGGCCGTCATGCGCTGAGGCAGTCGCCCGACCGGCTGGACATCGGCCCCTCCTCCGTCACCTGGACCGGGCACGAGTTGGTCATCGAGGTCAACGAATGGGGCGCCCCGCCCATGGTCACGCCGGTGAAGGGTCGCGTCGTCCTGACCCCTCGCGCGGTGACGCAGACCGAGGTCTGGCTCACCCCCGACGGCGCCCATCTCTGGCGGCCCTTCGCTCCGATCGCCGACATCGAAGTCCAACTCACCCAAGGCCACAGCTGGCGCGGCCACGGCTATTTCGACGCGAACTTCGGTACCCGCGCGCTGGAGGCTGATTTCAGCTTCTGGACCTGGGGCCGCTATCCGCTACAAGACCGCGCGATGTGCTTCTACGACGCCGAATTGCGCGACGGCCGCCACTTCGACCTTGCGGTCGAGATCACCCCGGACGGCCAGGTCCGCGAGACGACAGCGCCGCCCCGCACCCGCTTTGCCCGCAATCCCTGGGCCGTCCGCCGCGAAACCCGCGCCGATCCGGGTACGCGTCCCCGCCCGCACCTGTCCCTGCTGGAAGCCCCGTTCTACTCACGCGCGCTGGTCGAAACGCAGATCGAGGGCGAGACGACCATCGGGATGCATGAGGCGCTAGACCTCACCCGCTTCCGCCAACCGCTCTTGAAACCCATGCTGGCGTTGCGCGTTCCCCGCCGGGCGCGCTGGCCCTAAGGGTTGCCCGGGTTCAGCGTCATCACCGACCAGTTCAGCGCCGCTGCAACGGTGACCCAAGTAAGGTAGGGCAGGAACAGAAGCCCGGATACCCAGTCCACCTGCCAGAACGCAATCGTGGTTGCTGCGACCGCCAGCCACAACAGCGACAGCACCAGCATTCCGGCCCGCATCCGCCGGAGGCCGAAGAACACCGGCGTCCACAAGCAGTTCAGCCCCATCTGCAGCGCATATAGCGCCAGCGCGATGCCCACGGCGGCATCGATCCCAGCCTGCCGCGCGACCCTCTCTCCGGCCAGCGCCATGCAAAGGTACAGCGTGGTCCAGGCGACCGGAAACAGCCAGTCGGGCGGGGTCCAGCTGGGCTTTTTCAGCCCGCGATACCACTCGCCCGGCGAAAACATCGCGCCGGTTGCGGCAGCGGGGCCGCAGGCGAGCAAAAAGATGAAGAAGACCCAGATATCCATGACGCCGATCCATAGAAGGTTGCGCCGGAAAACGCCAGCGCCGGGGCCAGGGGTCCCTATCCAGCCGCCCCGCGCCGGTCGCGGGCTTCGAGTTGTGCCAGGATCGACAGCAGGGTCTCCGACCGTTGCGGCCTCGACGACCTTTGCCCTGCAGCTTCGATCAGGAAGGCCACTTCGGGCACCGGTCGCGCATGCAGCTGCGCCGGGCGCGGCATCGCATGGGTCAGCCCCGCCGCCACGACTGCGCGCCCCATCAGCATCAGCTTCTGGCCTCGGCTGGTCCTCGCCCGGCGCGTGACACTGTCATGCCCCGCCCGCGCAACCTGTGTGCCGATGGCCGCATAGATGTGCCGCGCCGCTGCGATCCCGACCCGGCAATCCGAGGGCAGGCTGAAGACCCCGGCCCCCGAACGGCGATACAGATCGTCCGCCACATCCAGCAGCCGCGCCGTGACGCGCGCAAGTCCCGGCGACGGTCGGGGGTCGGCAAGGAAGGCCTCGGCGTCGATCCCGGCTTCTTCAAGCCACTCCATCGGCAGGAACAACCGCCCGGCCCGCGCATCCTCACCCACATCCCGCGCGATGTTCGTCAGCTGCATCGCCAGCCCAAGGTCCGCCGCCCGCGCCAGCGCGTCGGGGTCGCGTATCCGCATCAGCACGCACATCATCACGCCCACGGCCGAGGCGACACGCGCGCTATAGGCATGCAGGTCGGCAAGCGAGGCATAGCGGCGACCCATCGCGTCCCAGGCGAGGCCTTCCAACAGCGCATCCGGCAAGGCGCGCGGCATGTCGAAATCTTCGACCACCGCCGCAAAGGCCCGGTCGGAAGGCCGCGCCTCCGGTCGCCCGGCATAGATCAGGTCCAGCCTCTCGCGCAGCCGCAACACGGCATGCGCCTTGTCCTGCACCTCGTCGACATCGTCATCCGCCACCCGGCAGAAGGCATAGAGCGCCAAGGCCGGGTCCCTGACCCGCGGGGGCAGCAGCCGCGAGGCCGCATGGAACGATAGGCTCCCGGTGCGGATCATCGCCCGGCAGGCGGCCATATCCTCGGGCGCGATCATTCCGCCGCCATCCGCATGGGCACCACCGCCTGGACCGGAGCATCCGGCACCAAAGTCCCCAGCACTTCCGCCGTCCCGATCACCCCCGGCACACCCGCACCGGGATGCGTGCCTGCCCCCGTCAGATACAGACCTGGCAGCTCCTCCGACACATTGTGCGGCCGGAACCACGCTGACTGGAAGATGCGCGGCTCCAGCGAAAAACCCGAGCCATGCGGCGACAGATAGCGGTCGCGGAAGGTGTCGGGCGTGAAGATCAGGCTTTCCGTCACCCGG
>JBKDYO010000213.1:0-77119 GCA_046305855.1 Paracoccaceae bacterium | reverse complement strand
GCCCGATTTCTGCGTGATCCTTCAACGCGAACAGGAAGTGGCCAAGCTGGTGGAAGGCCGCGATGTCGCCTGGCATTCCTTCCAATACGGCGTCGAACCCGCCGATTGCGTCCCCGTCGAAGGCAATCACCCCGCCTATATCCTCTATACCTCCGGCACCACCGGCGCGCCCAAAGGCGTTGTCCGCCCCACAGCGGGCCACCTCGTGGCACTCGCCTGGACCATGCGCGCCATCTATGATTGCGGCCCCGGCGATGTGTTCTGGGCGGCGTCCGATGTGGGCTGGGTCGTCGGCCACAGCTATATCTGCTATGCCCCCCTCATCGCGGGCTGCACCACCATCGTCTACGAAGGCAAGCCCGTCGGCACCCCCGATGCCGGGGCCTTCTGGCGCGTCATCAACGAACACAAGGTCCGCGCCTTCTTCACCGCCCCGACCGCCCTCCGCGCCATCAAGCGCGACGACCCCGAGGGGAAACTCGTCCCGAAACTCCCAACCCTGCAGGCCCTCTACCTGGCGGGAGAGCGCGCCGACCCCGACACGATCCACTGGGCGCAGAACCACCTCAAGGTTCCGGTGATCGACCACTGGTGGCAAACCGAGACCGGCTATGCCATCGCCGCCAACCCGCTGGGGATCGAACATCTGCCCGTCAAGATCGGCTCGCCTTCGGTCGCCATGCCCGGCTTCGACGTGCAGGTCCTCGACGAAGGCGGCCACCCGGTCAGCCCCGGCACGCTCGGTGCCATTGCGATCAAGTTGCCCCTGCCCCCCGGGACCCTGCCGACCCTCTGGAACGCCGAGGACCGCTTTCGCAAGTCCTACCTCAACCACTTCCCAGGCTATTACGAGACGGGCGACGCGGGCTACATCGACGCGGACGGGTATCTCTACATCATGGCCCGTACCGATGACGTCATCAACGTCGCGGGCCACCGCCTGAGCACGGGCGCAATGGAGGAGGTGCTGGCCGGTCACAAGGACGTCGCCGAATGCGCGGTGATCGGCGTGGCTGACGACCTGAAAGGCCAGTCGCCGCTGGGATTTCTCTGCCTCAACAAGGGCTCCAACCGCCCACATGACGAGGTGGTGAAGGAGTGCGTCAAGCTTGTCCGTGACCAGATCGGACCCGTCGCCGATTTCAAGCGCGCCGTCGTGGTGGACCGTCTGCCCAAGACCCGGTCCGGCAAGATCCTGCGCGGCACGATGGTCAAGATCGCCGACAGCCAGCCCTGGAAGATGCCCGCCACCATCGACGACCCCGTCATTCTGGACGAGATCACGGCGGCGCTGAAGTCACTGGGCCTTGCTCGCGGATAACGCGAAGAACACTGGACTCGGCGCAACCTTTGCGGCAGTCTTTGCATTATGCAAAGGATCTATTCGCATTTCGGGACGATTCCCCGATGAACCAGCCCCGCATCGACGCGAAGTCCCGGGCGTTGGAGGGCCTGCGCAAGGCGGTCGATGCGTTGCGGCCGCATCTGACCACGCCCGGTCAACAGGCGAACCTGTTCCTGATCGAGGAAGCCGCGGCCCGGCTTGCCGAACCGGTGCAGACTGCAGGGTCGGGACTGATGGACTTTGACGCCTCCCGGTTAAGCCACCTGCTTGAGATCACCGGTCCCGAGCTTGCCGTGGAACTTCTGGCCCGCCTGACCGAGGATCTGACAACGACCCAGGAGAAGCTGGATCAGGGCGCGGCCACGGCCGACTGGAAGCGCCTGCGCGAAGGCAGCCATGTGCTGATCTCGTTGTCAGGCTCGGTCGGGGCGATGTCCCTGCAGACCATGGCGGAAAACCTGAACGCCATCGCCCACCGGCAGGAAAGCGACGCACTGTCCACCCTGATGCCGCCCCTCGGGGCCGAACTGTCCAGCCTGATCCAGCTGATCCGCGCCACGCAACCGCCAAACGTCACCTACAGATGAAACCCACGACTTCCCTGTCCCGCCCGTCAGTCCTTCTGGTCGAAGACACGCTGTCGCTCCAGATGGTCTACCGTTCGATTCTTGCGACCGCAGGGCATCGCGTGGCCGTCGCGGGCACCGCTGCAGACGGGCTGGAACAGTTTCGCACCCATCGGCCGCTGGTCGTGCTGCTTGACCTGATCCTTCCCGACCGCGACGGGCTGGAGGTGATGCGGGACATCCAGACGATCCAGCCCGAGACCCGGGTCATCGCGATCACTGCCAACGGCTCGGTCAACCGCGCGGTCGAGGCGATGCGGGCCGGCGCGCATGACTTTCTCGTCAAGCCCTTCGACGAAGGCCGCTTCCTGTCCGCCGTGCAGAACGCACTGGCCGAGGCATCTCCGCGCGAACCCGCAAAACCCGAACCGGTGACCCGCAGCCGCGATCCGGGCGAAGTGTCCGAAGGATCGGGGTTCATCGGCTCGTCCGAAGCGATGCGGCGTATCCACTCGACCATCGACTCGGTCGCGCGGTCGATGGCAACGGTCTTCATCACCGGGGAAAGCGGGACCGGCAAGGAACTTTGCGCCTTAGCCGTCCACTCCAACTCCAACCGCGCCACGGGCCCCTTCATCGCACTGAACTGCGGCGCGATTCCGCAGGACCTGCTCGAATCCGAAGTCTTTGGTCACATGAAGGGCAGCTTTACCGGTGCGATTTCCGACAAGCAGGGGGCCGCGACCGCCGCCGATGGCGGCACGCTTTTCCTAGACGAGATCTGCGAGATGGCGCCGGCCCTGCAGACCAAGCTTCTGCGGTTCCTGCAGACCTCAACCGTGCAGCCCGTGGGCGCGACCCGTCCGCGCAAGGTCAATGTCCGCATCGTCTGCGCCACCAACCGTGACCCGATGGACGCCGTCCGCCGCGGGCATTTCCGCGAGGATCTCTATTACCGCCTTTATGTCGTCCCGATCCACATGCCGCCCTTGCGCGACCGCGGACAGGACATCATCGAAATCGCCGAGGCCGCCCTTGCCCGCTTTGCGCAAGAGGAAGGCCGCGACTTCCACGGCCTCGACCCGGCGGTGCGCGGCCTGATGCTCTCGCTGCCCTGGCCCGGCAATGTGCGGCAGCTGCTGAACGTCATGCGGAACGTCGTCGTGCTGAACCCGGGCGGCTGGGTCACCTCCGACATGCTGCCCGCCGGTCTTGCGGACGAAAGCCGCGGGCCCGAGGTCAACCCCGGCCCCACCCCCCTGCCCGAAGTTCTCAGCCCCGAAAGCCTGCTGGGCCTCACTCTGGCCGAAGCCGAGCGGCGGCTGATCGAAGCGACGTTGGCGCAATATGCCGGGTCGATCCCCAAGACCGCCCGAGTGCTCGACGTCTCGCCCTCGACGCTTTACCGCAAGATCGAGGCGTGGAACGCCAAGGCTTCCTAGACAAACTGCTCGCCGATCAGCCGCTCCTCCAGCCCGTGTCCGGGGTCGAACAGCAGACGGTGGCGGACCGATGTCTCTGTCCGCACCTCGACGCTGACCACATCGCGGACCGAGGACCGGCTGTCGGCATCCGCCATCACCGGACGCTTTTCGCCCTCGATCACCTCGATGCGCACTACCGCGTTCGAAGGCAATAGCGCGCCTCTCCAGCGCCGGGGCCGGAAGGCCGACATCGCTGTCAGCGCCAGCACATCCGACCCGATCGGCAGGATCGGCCCGTGCGCCGAATAGTTGTAGGCAGTGGACCCCGCCGGCGTCGCCACCAGCGCGCCGTCGCAGACCAGTTCCGGCAGCCGCTCGCGCCCGTCGATCAGCACCCGCAGCTTTGCCGCCTGCGGACCTTGCCGCAGCAGCGACACCTCGTTGATCGCCAGCGCCTGCGTCACCTTGCCCCGGGCGTTTTCCGCCCGCATCGACAACGGGTTGATCACCGTCTCTTCCGCCGCCGCCAATCGCTCGGGCAGATCCTCGATGGCGTAGACGTTCATCAGGAACCCGATGGTGCCGCAGTTCATTCCGTAGACCGGCAACCGCTGACCATGCGCGGCATGCAGGGTCTGCAGCATGAACCCGTCGCCCCCCAGCGCCACGATCACGTCCGCCGTCCGTGGGTCGGCCTGGCCATAGGCCGCCGTCAGCGCCTGGAACGCCGCAACCGCCGCCGGGGCTTTCGAGGCCGTGAACCGGATCCGCTGTCGCTGCATGCGCCCTGCCATCCCCATCTGCCCCGACAGTCTTGGCTGCCCGTTCCGGCAAACTCAAGCCCCGCAGCTTGGTTTCCTTTGCACGCCGTCCGTTTCCTTACCGCGCCGACATTTCGCGCCCGTCACATATCTCGTCGCTTAAATGCCTTTCCCGACCCGGGGTCGTGCTCTACATACCCCGAAACCTTCACCGCCATGAGGACCTGCCATGAACGCCTCCCACCGCGATACCGGCTTTTTCACCGAACCCTTGTCTTCGCGCGATCCCGAACTTTTCGGCGCGGTGACTCAGGAACTTGGCCGCCAACGCCACGAGATCGAGCTGATCGCGTCTGAGAACATCGTCTCTCGCGCCGTGATGGAGGCGCAGGGCTCGGTGATGACCAACAAATACGCCGAAGGCTATCCGGGCAAGCGCTACTATGGCGGCTGCCAGTACGTCGACATTGCCGAGAACCTGGCGATCGAGCGTGCCTGCAAGCTGTTCGGCTGTTCCTTCGCCAATGTCCAGCCGAACTCCGGTTCGCAGGCCAACCAGGGTGTTTTCCAGGCGTTGATCAAGCCCGGTGACACCATCCTTGGCATGTCGCTGGACGCCGGTGGCCACCTCACCCATGGCGCCGCGCCCAACCAGTCCGGCAAGTGGTTCCACGCCGTCCAGTACGGCGTCCGCAAGCAGGACCTGACGTTGGACTACGACCAGGTCCAGGCCCTCGCGACCGAGCACAAGCCGAAGATGATCATCGCCGGCGGCTCGGCCATTCCCCGGATCATCGACTTCAAGCGCATGCGCGAGATTGCTGACTCTGTCGGTGCCTACCTGCTCGTCGACATGGCGCACTTTGCGGGCCTCGTGGCGGCTGGCCTCTACCCCAGCCCCTTCCCGCAAGCCCATGTCGCCACCACCACCACCCACAAGACCCTGCGCGGCCCGCGTGGCGGGATGATCCTCACGAACGACGAGGACATCGCCAAGAAGGTCAACTCGGCGATCTTCCCAGGCATCCAGGGCGGCCCCCTGATGCATGTCATCGCCGCGAAAGCCGTGGCCTTCGGCGAGGCACTGCGGCCCGAGTTCAAGACCTACCAAGCCCAGGTCGTGAAGAACGCCCAAGCCCTTGCCGATGAGCTGATGAAGGGCGGCCTCGACATCGTCACGGGCGGCACCGACACCCACCTGATGCTGGTCGACCTGCGCCCGAAGGGCGTGAAGGGCAACGCGACCGAGAAAGCCCTCGGCCGTGCCCACATCACCTGCAACAAGAACGGCATCCCCTTCGACACCGAGAAGCCGACGATCACCTCCGGCGTCCGCCTCGGCACCCCCGCCGGCACCACTCGCGGCTTCGGTGAACCCGAATTCCGCCAGATCGGCCGCTGGATCATCGAGGTCACCGAAGGCCTCGCCGCCAACGGCGAAGACGGCAACGGCGCAGTCGAGGCCAAGGTGAAGGCCGAAGTCGAGGCGCTTTGCCAACGCTTCCCGATCTACCCGGACCTCTAAGGTCCGAACCCATCAACATCGTAGGGTGCGCTACAGCGCACCTTACCTTGGTCCCGCCCAAGGCGCATCCTTGTGACAGCTTGCTAGAAAGCCAAAATGATCAAGGCGTTCACTTCTTGATCGTGTAGATGTACGTCGTTCCGGTTCCCGAGAACGTAAGGGTCTTCCCCGTGATTGTGACTGTTTCGCAGGCATACGGAAACCGGTCGCCATCGATCGAGCCTGAACGGCAGAACTTACCGTCCTTGTAGGCCCATTCGCCCCTCAGGATTTTCCCCCCGGTGATTCCCGCGAACGTCCCGTCTGCAGAGTAGCGCGTTTCCCCGTCTTCCCAGACAAGCCTGGACCCAACGACCTCGTCCTGGAATTCGGCCTCATTCAATGTCCTTCGCGCATGAACTCCAGAGGGGTCCACACAGCCAAGAAGTCCCGTTGCTGCAAGGCCAGCGCAGAGTGTGACAATTCCAGTGCGACGCATGATGCTCCCCTACCTTCTCAAACATTTCGCTCAATCATAGGTCCACTGGCCGCCAGACGCCTTGTGGCAGATCAATTCGATAGGCGGCAATGCTTGATCAATCAGCAACTCCACATTCAATTTCCGCTTCGGCCACATTGCAGACAGTCGCCTTGGCCCGCCGGTTGACGCTCACATTCTGCCCCGCTTTTCCCTTCGCCAAATATCCCCGCCGGAGGCATCCGAGCCGTTTTGCGTCCCTCACGCAAAACGGCGAGACAAAAGGACTTCGCGCGGATCGCGCTCCTTTCAATTGCCAACCTAACCCAAGCGGGCAATCCCCCACCTTGACGCAACCCTCATACCCCGGTCACATCCCCCGACCTTACCGACAGGACCTGCATGACCACTCCCGAAACCCGGTCCCTTGAACACCGCATGGGCGACTGGGCCCGCGCCCGGCTCCCCTTTGCTGTGGCCGAGTTCGTGATGTTCGTCCTGAAACAGGGCTGGGCCTGCCTCTTCGGCGGCCTTCTCCTCCTTGCCATCATCGGCACCAAGCTGATCTGGCAGCCCGACTGGCCGCTCCACCGCTACGACGCGCTGTTCCTCTTCGCCATCGCCGCGCAAGTCATCTTCCTGGCGACGAAACTGGAAACCTGGGAGGAAGCCCGCGTCATCCTCCTCTTCCACCTCACCGGCACGGCGATGGAGTGGTTCAAGGTCCACGCCGGCTCCTGGGCCTACCCCGAGCCCGGGGTCTTCAAGCTGATGGGAGTGCCCCTCTTCTCGGGCTTCATGTATGCCGCCGTCGGCAGCTACATGGCCCGCGTGATCCGGGTCTTCGACATGCGCTTCGCGCCCTACCCCAGCTTTCCCCTGACCGTGCTTCTGGCCGCAGGCATCTACGTCAACTTCTTCGCGCACCACTTCCTGCCCGACATCCGCTATGCGCTCTTCGCGGCGACCATCGCACTCTACTGGCGCACCCGGATCTGGTTCCGCATCCACGACCGCCACTGGTGGATGCCCCTGCCCGTCGCCGCCCTCCTGTCGGCCTTCGCCCTCTGGGTGGCCGAAAACGTGGGCACCGCGACCGGGACCTGGATCTACTCCGGCCAGATCCGCGGAGAGATGGTCAGCTTCGCCAAGCTCGGCTCGTGGTATCTCTTGCTCTATGTGGCCTTCGTGACCGTCACCTTGGTCAGCCGCCGGGCCCTGTCGGTCGAGCCGCTTGCCGCCGGTCAGGTTCAAGACGTGGTCAACAGATCGTAAATGCCCGCAGACAAGGCCTTGTTTTCATTTATCGTCTAATGGCTGTCCTGCGTGGACGGAGGTCAGAAGTACCCGCGCCAGGCCAGGAAGCCCGCGATTACGACGGCCAGCACGAGGACACCGAAACCGACCGAGCCGATCATCCCGGCAAAATAGTCCCGCTTGCGACCGACCGGGTCGATGGCAATCAGATGTTTCAGGCAGACATCATAGGCCTCGGTCACCTCGCCCATGTCGATCTGCCCCAGAAGCTTCGGGTTCTGCGCCTTCTGGGCCGAGGTGGCCAACAACTTTCCCGCGTCCCGCACCTTGCGCGGCAGGGTCCGTCCGGCACGCTTCATCTTGGCCGAAAGGCCGCGCCCGCCCAGTCCCAGCCTCTCTTCCAGAAGCTGCGCCACCCGATCCGCCATCTGCTGGATCGTCACCGCACTCATATCGCCACCCTCCGACACCCGGTGCCGAACCTAGTTGCGATTGCCCGGATGATCAACCGCTCTGGCCTGAAGCTTCGGGTATCGCTATGAAAACCCATGCTTGCCATGATCCGCCACCCCGCCAGCGCCGCGCCAGAGGCTCCGACCCTTGTGATCGCCCACGGCCTTTACGGTTCAGGCCGGAACTGGGGGGTGATCGCCCGCCGGCTTGCGGACCGACGCGACGTCGTGGCCGTCGACATGCGCAACCATGGCGAGAGCCCTCGGTTCCCGACCCAGAGCTACTCCGACATGGCCGCCGACCTTGCCGAGGTCATCGAAAGCCTCGGCGCGCCCATCGATCTTCTGGGTCATTCGATGGGCGGCAAGGCTGCGATGCAGCTGGCGCTGACCCGGCCCGATCTGATCCGTCGGCTGGTGGTGGCCGACATCGCCCCGGTCGCCTATTCCCACGACCAGACCCGCAACGCTCAGGCGATGGCCAGCCTCGACCTTGCGCAGATCACCACACGGGCCGAGGCTGATGCGGCCCTTGCGGTCAAGATCGACGACCCCAGCTTGCGCGCCTTCTTTCTGCAGTCGCTGGACATGCGTCAGCACCCGCCACGCTGGAAGCTGAACCTTCCGGTGCTTGAAGCCGAAATGCCGAAGATCGTCGGCTGGCCCGCTACCGAAGGCCAGTTCCCGCACCCAAGCCTGTTCCTGACCGGCGCGGAAAGCTCCTACGTCCGTCCGGAACACCGCGAGACGATCCGGGCCCATTTCCCGAAATCCCGTTTTGCCAAGATCCCCGACGCGGGCCATTGGCTTCATGCCGAAAAGCCGCGCGAGTTCGAAGAGACTGTCAGGGTCTTCCTGGAAGCCTGACCTAGTCGATCTGCCGAGCGACCGCCCAGGTGGCCGGCACGGCAAGTGCTGCCCCAAGTGCTGCGGCGGTCAAGATGGGCCAAAGCGTGCCATAGCCCATGGACAGAACGGCGATCACCCCCGTTCCCGCCATTGCAGTTGCGATCATCGAGTAAAGTACCATCATCAGGCGCAGCATCGGAAAGCCTCCAAGGATTGCCAGCGCTAAGTCTGACACGTCGGGGCGGACGCCGCCTTGATCGGCATCAACTGGCAGGGACCGGGCGGAAGGATGCGCCTTCTTGCGCCGAGGGTCAGGCGGACCGCAGCACCGCCGCAAGGGTCGCAGCGTCAAGCCGGACCGGGTTGCCCTTCATCGACGACGCCTCCAGCGAGGCTTCGGCGATCCGGTCGTGGTCCGCGGCCCGGACGCCCAATTCGGCAAGGCCGGGCAGGCCCTCGGCCCGCGCCCAAGTCTGCAAGGCGGCGGGAGCATCGGCCACCGCGCAGCCCAGACCTTCGGCCAGGATCGCACAGACCTCGTCCAGCCGTTCCCGTGACGCGCCGGTCGCGGCGGCCCGGTTTGCGGCCAGCACCGGACCCAGCAGCGCGCCGCAGATCGCGCCATGCGCGGCCCCGGTCATCCCGCCGATCACGCCCGCAAAGCCATGCACCGCGCCAAGCCCTGCATTGGCCAGCGCAAGTCCGCCGCAAAGACTGACCCAAGCCAGTCGATCCCGCGCATCCGGGTCTTCGCCTGCCATCAACTGCATCAGCGCCCGCAATCCCGTGGCAATCGCAGGCCGCGTCAGGGCATCGGTATAGGCTGTGGCCTTGACCGAAACATAGGGCTCGATCACTTGGGTCACCGCATCAAGCCCCGAGGCCAGCGTCACCGCTTTCGGGCAACCGTCGGTCAAGGCGGGATCGACGATGGCCAGACGTGCCACCATGCGGTCATCGCGCAAGGAGACCTTGCGACCAAGGTCCGGCAGGCCAATGACCGCGTTCTTCGTGACCTCTGCCCCGGTTCCCGCCGTGGTCGGCAGCGCGATGAAGGGCAGCGGGGCAGCGGTCAGCGGCAGGCCCTTGCCGACGACCTCAAGGTGCTCCATCGGCCCGTCCGGCGCGGGGATCAGGGCGGCCAGCGCCTTTCCAAGGTCAAGCGCCGCACCGCCGCCGATGGCAACAACCCAGTCCGGTCCGTGCGCGCGCGAGGTGGTCAAGGCGGCTTCGAGGTCGGACAGCGTCGGTTCCCCGACACAGGGCAGGGCAAGGACCCCGGCACCGAGAGCGTCCAGCAGCCAGGCCGCCCGCGCCGGATTGGCCCCGTGGACGACGATCCCCAGCGATCCGAAGGCGCGGATCAGGCCGGGTGCCTTGGCTGCCTCGCCCCGGCCAAAGAGGATCCGGCCCGGGCTGGTGATCCCGAATGGGGTCATACGCTCATCGTAGCGGCAAGCGCCTTGCCCCAGCGGGCGTATTTCGCATCGCGAGTGGCGGCGTCCATCTGCGGCGTGAAACGGCGGTCCAGCGCCCAAGACTTCGCGAACTCCTCCGGGCCCCCGATCACGCCGGCCTGCATCGCGGCCAGGTAGGCGGCGCCGAGGGCCGTGGTCTCGGTGACCTTGGGCCGGTCGACCGGCGCGCCAAGGATGTCGGCCAGGAACTGCATTGTCCAGTCGCTGGCGGTCATCCCGCCGTCGACCCGCAGGACCCCGTCGGCAGCAGCACCCCAGTCGGCGCGCATCGCCTCCAGAAGGTCGCGGGTCTGGTAGCCGACGCTTTCCAAGGCTGCCCGGGCGAACTCGGCGGGGCCGGAGTTGCGGGTCAGCCCGAAGACCGCGCCCCGGCTGTCGGGCCGCCAATAGGGCGCGCCAAGGCCGGTGAAGGCGGGGACAAGGATGACGCCCTGCGCTTCCTCGGCTTTCTCGGCCAAAGGCTGGGTCTCCTTCGCCTCGCGGATGATCTTGAGGCCGTCGCGGAGCCATTGGACGACTGCGCCCGCGATGAATATCGAGCCTTCGAGGGCGTAGGTGGGCTTGCCCTTCAGCTGGTAGGCGATGGTGGTGAGCAGGCGGTTCTTAGAGGGGACCATGTCGGCCCCGGTGTTGAGCAGGGCAAAGCAGCCGGTCCCGTAGGTCGATTTCATCATGCCGGGGCTGAAGCAGGCCTGGCCCACGGTCGCCGCCTGCTGGTCGCCCGCGACACCGAGGATCGGGATCTCGCGGCCGAAGAGGTCGGGGCGGGTCACGCCGAAGGGGGCGGCGCAGTCGTGGACCTGCGGAAGGAGGCAGAGCGGGATGTCGAGGAGGTTGCAGATGTCCTCGTCCCAGGCCCCCTTGGCGATGTTGTAGATCAGGGTGCGGGAGGCGTTGGTGGCGTCGGTGGCGTGGACCTTGCCGCCGGTGAGGTTCCAGATCAGCCAGGTGTCGACGGTGCCGAAGGCGAGCTCGCCCCGGTTGGCCCGGTCGCGCGCACCTTCGACGTGGTCGAGGAGCCACTTGATCTTGGTCCCGGAAAAGTAGGGGTCGAGGAGGAGGCCGGTTCTTGCGGTGATCATTGGCTCGTGGCCCGCGGCCTTCAGAGCGGCGCAGGTGTCGGCGGTGCGGCGGTCCTGCCAGACGATGGCGGGGTGGATCGGCTGGCCGGTCTTGCGGTCCCAGATCAGGGTCGTCTCGCGCTGGTTGGTGATGCCGATCGCGGCGATGGAGGTGGCGGCGATCCCGGCCTTCTCGATCGCTGCGCGGGCGGTTCCGGCGACGGTGGACCAGAGATCGGCGGGGTCGTGCTCGACCCAGCCGGGGCGGGGGTAGTGCTGGGTAAACTCTTCCTGGGCGGAGGCGACGGGGCGGAGGGCCGCGTCAAACAGGATCGCGCGGGAGGAGGTGGTGCCCTGGTCGATGGCGAGGATATGGGTCATTTGGACGGGCCTGCGGATGATGTGTCCACGGTGGACAAACGCGATAGGTCTAGTGATTTCAAAGGGTTGGTCGCGGGCGTTAGGGGAAACTTAACACCTTGATTTGTGCATGACGACGACCCCGGGAGACAAGAATTTTGAGTAAAATTCTTGCCAGATTTCTTGCTCAAGAAATTTGGGGGAGGGCGGCCCCCCTTTCGGAGGGCCGCCCAAGTTCGATCAGTTCTGCCAGGACTTGATCAGCTCGTCATAGGCGATCGTCTCGCCCATCGGCTTTTCATTCTCCAGCTTGGCCACCGGAGCGCCGGGAGCGTCAAGCCAGACTTGTGCGTCCTGCGGCTCGTTCATCTTCGGGCCGATGTCGCCCTGAACGCCCGACTTCTCGATGCGCTCAAGCACTTTTTCCTGCTCTTCGCACAGGGCATCGAGCGCTTCCTGCGGGGTCTTGTCACCCGACATGGCGTCGCCGATGTTCTGCCACCACAGCTGCGCCATCTTCGGATAGTCCGGGATGTTGGTGCCGGTGGGCGACCACTGAACGCGGGCGGGCGAACGATAGAATTCGATCAGGCCGCCGAGTTTCGGAGCGCGTTCGGTGAACGATGCGTGCTGGATCGTCGATTCGCGGATGAAGGTCAGGCCGACATGGGCCTTCTTCACGTCCACGGTCTTCGAGGTCACGAACTGTGCGTAAAGCCAAGCGGCCTGCGCACGGTCAACGGGGGTCGACTGCATCAGCGTCCAGGAGCCAGCGTCCTGGTAGCCGATCTTCTGGCCTTCCTGCCAGTAGACACCGTGCGGCGAAGGCGCCATGCGCCACTTGGGCGTGCCGTCTTCGTTCATCACGGGGGTGCCTTCGACGACCGAAGCCGCGGTGAAGGCGGTGTACCAGAACATCTGCTGGGCAATCGCGCCCTGAGCAGGAACCGGGCCAGCTTCACCGAAGGTCATGCCTTGTGCTTCCGGCGGCGAGTACTTCTGCAGCCACTCGATCGCCTTGGTCACGGCATAGACTGCCGCCGCGTCGTTGGTCGAACCACCGCGCGTCACGCAGGAACCGACCGGACGGGAGTTTTCGTCCACGCGGACGCCCCATTCATCGACCGGCAGGCCGTTCGGCTCGCCCACGTCGCCCATACCGGCCATGGACATCCACGCGTCGGTGTAGCGCCAGCCAAGCGACGGGTCCTTCTTGCCGTAGTCCATGTTGCCATAGACGCCGGTTGCCGGGCCACCCGCATAGGACATATCGCGTCCGGTGAAGAACTCGGCGATGTCCTCATAGGCCGACCAGTTGACCGGAACGCCGAGGTCATAGCCGTACTTGGCCTTGAAGTCGTCCTTGGTCTTCTGGTCGTTGAACCAGTCGTAGCGGAACCAGTAGAGGTTCGCGAACTGCTGGTCGGGAAGCTGGTACAGCTTGCCATCCGGGCCGGTGGTGAACGACAGGCCGATGAAGTCGGCCAGGTCGAGGCCCGGGTTGGTCACTGCAGCGCCGTCGCCTGCCATCCAGTCGGTCAGGTTGCGGGCCTGCTGATAGCGCCAGTGGGTGCCGATCAGGTCCGAGTCGTTGATGTAGGCGTCGTAGATGTTCTCGCCGGTCTGCATCTGCGTCTGCAGCTTTTCGACCACGTCGCCTTCGCCGATCAGGTCATGGGTGACCTTGATGCCGGTGATGGCTTCGAACGCCGGGGCAAGGACCTTGGCTTCATATTCATGCGTGCCGATGGTTTCGGACACGACCTTGATTTCCATGCCGGCATAGGGCTTGGCGGCGTCGATGAACCACTGCAGTTCGGCCTCTTGGCCAGCGCGGTCCAGCGTCGAGAGATCGCCGATTTCGGCATCAAGGAAGGCTTTCGCCGCCTCGATGTCGGCCCAGGCGGGGGCCTGCATGGCGATCAGCGCAAGCGCCATCGCCGTTGCGGTTGAGCGTAGTCTCATGTGATTCCTCCCAGAATGTTGAGACGTTTCAGGTTCTTCTATTCCCCGGGCCGGGTCTCCTTCCCCGCCCCGGGGCCGTCAGTGCCCCCTTACACCCAGCGGAAGACCGCGAAGGCATAGGCGAGGGAGAGGAGAAGCGCGCCCCAAAGCATGTCGGGGCCCGCAAAGAAGAGCCAGCCCAAGTGGATGAAGGCCGAGCCCAGAAGGGTGATGAAGAGCCGGTCGCCGCGCGTCGTCTCGATCCGAAGGATGCCGACGCGGGGGGTTTCAGGGAACCGGATGGCTAGAAGTGTCATGATGATCAGAAGCGCCGCGATGCACCAGAAGAAAAGCGCGACAGGGAAGGTCCAGGCCATCCAGAAGCCGGGGATCAGCTGTCCGGTCCATTCGCGGACGCCGTCGTCATCAAAGGGCACGGCCCAGAGAAGGAGGGCAAGGATGCCGCCCATGATGAGGGCGAGGGTGAGGTAGATCGGGGTCCAGCGGGTTTGTGACATCACACCCTTCCCAGGGCGAAGCCCTTGGCGATGTAGTTGCGGACGAAGTAGATCACGAGCGCCCCGGGTACGATGGTCAGGACGCCTGCAGCGGCAAGGACGCCCCAGTCCATGCCCGAGGCCGAGACCGTGCGGGTCATCGTCGCGGCGATGGATTTCGCGTTCACGGTGGCCAGTGTGCGGGAGAGAAGGAGTTCCACCCAGGAGAACATGAAGCAGAAGAAGGCGGCGACGCCGATGCCCGAGGCGATGAGCGGCATGAAGATCTTGATGAAGAACTTCGGGAAGGAGTAGCCGTCGATGTAGGCTGTCTCGTCGATCTCTTTCGGGACGCCGCGCATGAAGCCTTCAAGGATCCAGACCGCGAGGGGCACGTTGAAGAGGCAGTGCGCCAACGCGATGGCGATGTGGGTGTCGAAGAGGCCGACCGAGGAGTAAAGCTGGAAGAACGGCAGGGCGAACACGGCGGGCGGGGCCATGCGGTTCGTGAGCAGCCAGAAGAACAGATGCTTGTCGCCCATGAAGTTGTAGCGGCTGAAGGCATAGGCGGCAGGCAGCGCCACGGTCAGCGAAATGACCACGTTCATCGTGACGTAGATCAGCGAGTTGACGTAACCCATGTACCAGCTGGGATCGGTCAGGATGGTCACATAGTTCTGCAGGGTGAAGGTCTGTGGCCAAAGCGAGAAGGTCGAGGTGATCTCGGTATTCGTCTTCAGGCTCATGTTGATCAGCCAGTAGATCGGGATCAACAGGAACAGGAGGTAGACCGTCATCACGATGGCAGAGGAGCGGATACGCATCAGCGGTTCTCCTCACGGTCGAGGTTGGTCATCACGGTATAGAAGACCCATGAGATCAGGAGGATGACGAGGAAGTACATGATCGAGAAGGCGGCGGCGGGGCCAAGGTCGAACTGGCCGGTCGCCATCTTCGCAAGGTCGATCGACAGGAAGGTGGTCGAGTTGCCGGGGCCGCCGCCGGTGACGACGAAAGGCTCGGTGTAGATCATGAAGCTGTCCATGAAGCGGAGGAGGACGGCGATCAGGAGGACGCCTTTCATCTTCGGCAGTTCGATGTAGCGGAAGACGGACCAGCGGGTGGCCTGGTCGATCTTTGCGGCCTGGTAGTAGGCCTGCGGGATCGACTGGAGACCGGCATAGCAGAGGAGGGCGACCAGCGAAGTCCAGTGCCAGACGTCCATTATGATGACGGTGATCCAGGCGTCGAGGGGGTCGTTGGTGTAGTTGTAGTCGATCCCCATCGCGGCGAGCGTGTGGCCCAGAAGCCCGATGTCGACGCGGCCGAAGATCTGCCAGATCGTGCCGACGACGTTGAACGGGATCAGCAGCGGCAGCGCCATCAGGATCAGGCAGAACGAGGCCCAGAAGCCCTTCTTCGGCATGTTCAGCGCGATGAAAATGCCCAGTGGTACCTCGATCGCGAGGATGATCAGGGAAAACAGGATCTGACGGCCAAGCGCTTCGTGCAGGCGGTCGGAGGTGAGCATTTCCTCGAACCAGCCGATGCCCTCCCAGAAGAACTCGTTCTGGCCGAAGGTGTCGTTGAAGGCGTAGTTGACCACGGTCATCAGCGGCAGGACGGCCGAGAAGGCGACCAGCACGAGGACGGGCAGGACGAGGAACCAGGCCTTGTTGTTCTGGGTCTTTTCCATCGGTCAGGCCCCTATCGGCGCGACGCGCCAGTCATTTGCGTAGACGTTGATCTTGCCTTGCGCGAAGGCGACGCGGGGGTCGGCGGGCAGCGAGGACCCCTCGGGCAGGATCGCGTTCAGGGGCTGGCCCTGGAATTCGGCCCGGACGATGCGGTGGCGGCCCACATCCTCGACCCGTTTGACGGTGACGGGCAGGCCCTGGTCGGACACCGTCACGTAATCCGGGCGGATGCCGATCTGGGTGCGGCCCGTCGTTGGCGCGTAGGCCGCGCCCAGCGGCAGCGAGACGTCACCCAGCCGCGCCTCGGAGCCGCTGATTTCGGCGTTGAACAGGTTCATCCCCGGCGAGCCGATGAAATAGCCGACGAAGGTATGCGCCGGGGTCTCGAAGAGTTCCTCCGGCGTGCCCATCTGGACCACGCGGCCTTCGTGCATCACGACGACCTTCTGCGCGAAGGTCAGCGCCTCGGTCTGGTCGTGGGTGACGTAGATCATCGTGTGGCCGAACTCGCGGTGCAGGTCCTTGAGCTGGGTCCGCAGTTCCCACTTCATATGCGGGTCGATGACGGTGAGCGGTTCGTCGAAGAGGATCGCGTTCACGTCCTCGCGCACCATGCCGCGACCAAGGCTGATCTTCTGCTTGGCATCGGCGGTCAGGCCTTGGGCCTTGCGGTTCAGGATGTCTTCCATCCCGATCATCTGGGCGATCTGGCCGACGCGCTTGGCGATGTAGGCGGCATCCATGCCGCGGTTCCGCAGCGGGAAGGCCAGGTTGTCGCGCACCGTCATCGTGTCGTAGACGACCGGGAACTGGAAGACCTGGGCGATGTTGCGTTCGGTCGTCGCGGCATCGGTCACGTCGCGGTCACCGAAGAGGACGCGGCCCTGCGACGGGCGCACCAACCCCGAGATGATGTTCAGCAGCGTGGTCTTGCCGCAGCCCGAAGCACCAAGCAGCGCATAAGCACCGCCGTCCTGCCAGACGTGGTCCATTTCCTTCAGCGCATAATCCGCATCGCTGGTCGGGTTGGCCAGGTAGCTGTGGGCAAGGTTGGAAAGCGTGATCCGGGACATTCAGGCCGCCATCGCGTAAGGGGCGGGCGCGGCGAGGCGGCCCGTATTGTCGAACAGATAGACGTGGGCAGGATCGACGAAGACCGAGGTCTGCGCGCCTGCTGTCAGGGGATGCACCCCGTGGATCAGTCCGACCCAGCGGTCGGTGCCGTGGGTCAGGTGGACAAAGGTTTCCGACCCGGTGATCTCGGTCGCGCCAAGCGTGCAGCGGAACTCCACGGCGTCGCCGGAGTGGCGGTTCAGCGTGATGTGGTTGGCGCGGAAGCCAGCCGTATAGGTTCCATCGGGCAGATCGCGGGTCTTGCCTTCGGCGGGCGCATGGGCGCTGTCGCCAAAGGTCAGGCGGCCCGCTTCCTTGCGGCAGGGGACGAAGTTCATCGGCGGGTCGCTGAAGACGCGCGCGGTCTGGGCGTCGGCGGGAAGGCGGTAGACCGAGGGCGTCGGGCCGAACTGGGTCACCCGGCCTTCCCACAGGGTCGCGGTATTGCCGCCGAGGAGAAGCGCCTCTTCCGGTTCGGTCGTAGCATAGACGAAGATCGCGCCCGAGGCCTCAAAAATGCGGGGGATTTCGACGCGCAACTCCTCGCGCAGCTTGTAGTCGAGGTTCGCCAGCGGTTCGTCGAGAAGGACGAGGCCTGCGCCCTTGACCAGCGCACGCGCCAGAGCACAGCGCTGCTGCTGGCCGCCCGAAAGCTCCAGCGGCTTGCGGGTCAGCATCGGGGTAAGCCGGAGCATCTCGGCAGTCTGGCGGACGGCCTTGTCGATCTCGGCCGCCGGGCGACCCATCAGTCGCAGAGGCGAGGCGATGTTCTCAAAAACCGTAAGGCCGGGGTAGTTGATGAACTGCTGGTAGACCATTGCCACCTTGCGGTCCTGAACCTTGACCCCGGTCACATCGCGGCCGTCCCAGAGAAGGCGGCCGGTAGACGGCTTGTCGAGCCCGGCCATCAGCCGCATCAGGCTGGTCTTGCCCGAGAGGGTCGGTCCGAGGAGAACGTTCATCGTCCCGTTCTGCAAGGTCAGGTCGGTGGGGTGGATATGCACCCTGCCCCCGACCGACCGCGCGACCCCCTGAAGTTCCAGAGCCATCCCGTCCCCCTATTCCGCCGCCGGGCGGGCAGCCCGGGACGCATCCGCCATGAAGCGGTCGAGTGTTTCGATCTGGTCCGCGGTCATCCGCAAGCCCAGCTTGGAGCGCCGCCACACGACATCCGCCGCAGACAGCGCGTATTCGCGCGACATGAGCCAGCGAACCTCGGCCTCGGTCAGCGTGGCGCCGAAGTCCTGGCCAAGCGCGCTTGCCGCAGTGGCAGACCCGAGGATCAGCCCGGCTTCGGTGCCATAGGCGCGGACCAGCCGTGCTGCCCAGTAGTCGGTCAGGAACGGGTGTTTGGCCTTGAGGTCGCCGACAAGCCGGGCCACCCCGTCCTGGGGGAAATCGCCGCCCGGCAGCGCGACGCGGGCCGTCCAGGCGGGTTTGGCCTTCGGGAAGAACGGGGTCAGCTTGGCCAGCGCGGATTCGGCCAAGCGACGGTAGGTCGTGATCTTGCCGCCGAAGACGTTCAAAAGCGGCGGGCCGTTTTCATCGAGGCTGAGGACATAGTCCCGGGTCGCGGCCGTGGCCGACTTTGCCCCGTCGTTGTACAGCGGCCTGACGCCAGAATAGGTCCAGACCACGTCATCCTTCGTCACCGGTTTGGCGAAGTACTGGCTGGCGAAGGCGAGAAGATAGTCACGCTCTTCATCGGTGCAGCGGGCATCCTTCGGGGCGGACTGGTGGTCCTTGTCGGTGGTGCCGATCAGAGTGAAGTCCTGTTCGTAGGGAATGGCAAAGATGATGCGGCCATCCGTGCCCTGGAAGAAATAGCAGCGGTCGTGGTCGAAGAGCTTGCGGGTCACGATATGCGACCCCCGGACCAGCCGGACGCCTTCGGACGAGTTTATGCGCGCGACGTTGCGGATCACATCCTCGACCCAGGGCCCGCCGGCGTTGACAAGGGCCCGCGCCTGATGCGTCTCGGCCCCAGTCGGACCCTCGGTGGTGATGTGCCAGAGGTCGCCGCGGCGTTCGGCGCTGAGGACCCGGGTCCGGGTCAGGATGCGCGCACCCCGGGCCTCGGCATCGCGGGCGTTCAGGACGACCAGACGCGAGTCTTCGACCCAGCAGTCGGAATATTCGAAGGCCTTGCGAAAGCGCTTGTGGAGCGGTTTTCCGGCGGCGTCCTGCGTCAGGTCGATCGTGCGGGTCGCGGGCAGAATCTTCCGGCCGCCCATCGTGTCGTACATGTAAAGGCCAAGCCGGATCAGCCAGTCCGGCCGACGCCCCCGCGCCCAGGGCATCACCCAGCGCAGAAGGCGCGAGGTGGGGGTATCGGATTCGAACCGCATGTCGGGAGACAGCGGCAGCACGAAACGCATCGGCCACGAGATGTGCGGCATTGCGACAAGAAGGGTCTCGCGTTCCTCGAGTGCTTCGCGGACCAGGCGAAACTCGAAGTATTCAAGATAGCGCAGACCGCCGTGGAACAGCTTGGTCGACGCCGAGGACGTGCCCTGGGCAAGGTCGCCCTGTTCGGCCAGCGTCACCGACAGACCACGACCCGTGGCGTCGCGGGCGATGCCGCAGCCATTGATCCCACCGCCAATGATGAAGAGATCGCTGGCGACCTCTGTCCGGCTGTCTGTCACTCTGGGTTCCTCCCCCGCGGCATAGCTGTGCCGATTGTCACAACGTCGTCAACGACAATCTTTCGTTTTCGCGCGCTTTTTGGAAAAGCGAACATCGTCGCGCAATGCCCCACGGCGTTTTCTGCGACTGCACGGCTATTTCGCTGCAAGCGCAAACAAACGAACTGTGACGCGTGATCGCAGAAATCCGCTGACACACGCGCTTTGGCATGGCAGAAGACGCGAAAGGCGAAGGAACCCGACGTGGCGCTGAACTTCCGGCAGACCGAGATCCTGGAACTGGCCCGCGCCGAGGGCCGCGTGATGGTCGAGGATCTGGCCCAGCGATTCGACGTCACGCTACAGACGATTCGCCGCGATCTGTCGGACCTTGCCGATGCGGGCCATCTCGACCGGGTACACGGGGGCGCGATGCTGCGCACGGGCGTGGCAAACATCGGGTATGAGGCACGGCGGCGGATGAACGAGGGGGCCAAGGCCGCGATCGCGCGGGCCTGTGCGGCCCAGGTCCCGGACAACTGCAGCCTGATCCTGAACCTTGGCACCACGACCGAAGCTGTCGCGCGCGAGCTGCTGACGCATCGCAACATCACGGTCATCACCAACAACATGAACGTGGCGAACATCCTGGTCGCCAATCCGGGCTGCGAGATCGTGGTGGCGGGCGGCGCGCTGCGGCGGACGGATGGCGGTCTGGTCGGCGAGCTGACAACGCAGTTCTTCGAGCAGTTCAAGGTCGATTACGCGGTGATCGGCACTTCGGCCCTGGACCGGGACGGCGACTTGCTGGACTTCGACCTGGCAGAAGTCCGGGTGTCGAAGGCGATCATCCGGCAGGCGCGGCGGGTGTTTCTGGTCGCCGACCACTCCAAGCTGGGCCGTTCGGCGCCTGCGCGGCTGGCGTCGCTGTCGGAGATTACCCGGCTGTTCACCGACCTGCCCCTTCCCGAAGACCTGATGCGCAAATGCGAAGCCTGGGGCACCGAGGTGCAGGTGGTGGCCTAAGCAGCCAAGAGCGGGGCCATGCGGCGGGCGAAGGCGTCCGAGGCCAGCCAGCGGCGCAGGGTGTCGTGGGCCTGGGTCGTGATGCGGATACGCAGCGCCTCGTCCGCGAGAAGCCGGTGCAGCACATCGGCGAAATCCGACAGGTCCCAGGCCAGAGGCACGTAGGTTTCCCAGGGGACGAAGATGTCGGGGTCGGTCTCGATATGGCTCATGTCCGGCTTCATCAGCACTGCCCCGGTCAGCACCGCCTCATAGTCGCGCCAGCACACTTCGCCGTAGCCGAAGGGGCTGAGGCAGACCTTGGAGTGGCGCATCTCGGACAGGAACCGTGCCTGATGCACGCCCGAGCCCCGCGCGACAGTCACGCCCTTCAGCGCCGAGACCGCTGCGTCTGCCTCGGCCCGCATGGCGCGGTACCAGGGGGTGCCGCCAAGTTCGAACCGCGCGTGCAGATCGCAAGTCCGCCCGCCGGTCGGCGGCCGCTTTCCCAGAAGTGCGCGCAAAAGCGTGGGCGCAGTCGCAAAGGACGGGCCGATCACGATCTTCTGCAGGAAGCCGGGCGGGATATCGAAGGTCGTTTCAGGCTCGGGCAGGCCAAGCCGCCGGGCATAGTGGTCGGTCAGGTTGGTGTCGCCCAACGTGGGACGGCCATAGTAGCCGCGATCCCGCAGGACGTGTTTCTTGAAGTAGACGTCAATCTTCTGGTCCATCCGCGCTGCATTGCGCAGGTCGGTCGGCGCGAACCAGTCTAGACAGGCAACCCTCGCCCCCGGGTGATCCTGCCGGATGCGGGCGAAAAGCCTGTCGAGGTCGGCGTCAGAAACATCATAGTCGGTCTGGAACGCCACTGCCGTAGCACCCTTGGCCGCAACGGGACGGCCTGCAAGAAAGTCACGCAGGTCGGCCTCGCAAATGTCGGTCCCGTAGTGCTGCCGGAGGTCTGCGGCGTAGTGGTGAAACGGGAAGATCTGGCTTTGGGCGATTCGTTCGTGCTGTGTCACCAACAAGAGCCGCGATGGCGCGTCGGTCGCAAACGGCTTGGACATCGCCTGCTGCCGCAACTTGTCGGCGTGGCGGCGGTTTAGGAACTTTCGGACCCGGATGAAATGGGGTTCAAGCACTGGAAAAGACATCGCTCACCACCTCTTGTCCCTTGGGGGCCGACTGGGCCAGCCGGGCTTCCAGAGCAATCAAACGACGTGCCTCAGTGCTGTTCATCGCGTCGACGAACTGGCCATGCAGCCTGTAGACATCCGCCGGGCCACGCCTGAGTGACGATTTTGTAACGAGTTGCCAAACGGCCGGCAGGCCAGCCAGACCGGGCTGTGCCAGCGTGGAGACATGCAACCCATCCAGCACATTTGCGACCCGCCCCCAGCGCAGACGCGGCAGGGGCTGACCACGGAAACCCGCCTCGTAGGGAATATCGGCGAAATCCGGATAGGCCTTGGCGATGGCGTCGTCGTGCAGCTTCTGGTCGCGGGTGACCGAGAAGGGCAGCGACAAGCCAAGCTCGACAAACTCGGGGGACAGGAAGGGGCAGGACACCATTGCCGCACCCCCAAGAATTCCGGTCGAGACGAAGGCGATTTCGCGCCGGGTCCGGTTCCAGAACCAGAAAGCCTGATAGGGATCGGGGGCGGCATCGAAGGCCCGGATCGCCTGAGCGATGCGTGTGATGGCGGCCTCTTCGAGGTCAGGGGAATGAATCGCCCCTGCCCCACCAGGATGACCAGCGCGACTGATGACGCTGCCATGTCCGGCCGCAAGTTTGCGGGCAATCCCGTCGTAATCCCCCTTGCGGGCACGGTCGAAGAAGTCGGCGGCGGAATCGTCCGGGTTCGTGAGGATGTCGCCACCGATCCCGTCCAGCACCGCCGCGGAAGGACTGCCCGCCAGAAAGTCATGCATCGGCATCATCTGGGCATGTTCGTCGGCGCAAAGCTGGGTCAAAAGCACCGCGCGCAGCGCATCGCGCAAGCGTCGCCTCGGATGGCCCAGCAGCGTGTGGGGCACGCCTGCCCGGGCTGTGATCGCCCGCGCTGCCAGCACTTCGCGGTCGAGATACCGCCCACCCTGATGGAACGTGGCGGCTGTGTCGGGCTTGCGGCCCTGATGCACCAGTTCCAGAAGGATATGCCGCGAGTCTCGCCCCCCGGACAAGGGCAGCACGATCGGCCCATCCCAGGCCGCCAGAAAGCGTCGGATCGCGGCGCGCGGCAGGTCGATGAAGCCCTCGACCGCCTGAACCCGGGTCAGCGCCTGTTCGCGCGGAATGGCGAGGTTGCCAGTGACCGTGGCCACGCCTTCGCGCCAGACGAGCTTGCCTCCGGGCGGCAGCACCTTGATATGGCGGAAGGGCGTGTCCTCGCCAAGAAAGCTGCCGATCCGGTGAAACACCGCCAGTGCGATACGGTCCGGCTCGGGGTCGGCCCCCAACGCGAGAAGCTGCAGGATCGAGGGCGACAGGGCGATCTCGGTGCCGTTCTGATAGACGAAGAGGCTGAAAAAGCCCAAGGGATCAACCTCGGCGCGCAGCGTGTCGCCGTCCCATTGCCAGCTGCCGTAAAGACCCAGCGACGAATCCCGAGGCCCGATGCGATGTCCGACAAAGGCGGACACATCGCCCGAAAGCGTCACATTGCCCGCGCCGTAGCGCAGATGCAGGACCGGGGATTGTGCGGCCCCGGGTTGCCGGGACGGGGATTGCAGAGGGACGAAGTCCGTAGCTTCGAGGTCAGCTGGAATGAAAGTCTGTGTCAATGTGTCTTCCCAAGTTTCGGGCGCTTAGGATCGGAAAGTCCCGAGACAAAGATCTCGGGGGCGCAAAAAATATAGCCAAATCAGCTTTTTACCAATGCTCGCCTTTCAGCGACCACGCTGCACCCTCCTGCTTGATAATGCTGCTATCCCCAAAAAGTGTCACCCGATACCGCACCCGGATCAAGACTTTTGTGCGCAACCCCTTGGTGAAAAGACCGGGGGCTCTCCGGACACCGCGCAACCTTGGAACGTCTTTCGCTGTCAGATCCTCCGTCGCAGAAGCCAAGATCGCACAGGGTCGGGACCTGCGATTCGGCGCGCGGGAGGTTTGGGAAACGGCGCTGTCGCGGCGCGTTCGGCGTTCAGGGGAAAAGGTCATTGGTGGAGCAGAGGACCGCCATTCCACCCTAGAAGCTCGTGGGGCAGCTTCGTCAGAAATCGATCTTGAGCGCGGCAAATGGGTTATCCCTGAGGAGCGGATGAAGATCGGCAAAGAGCATCGCATTCCCTTGTCGGCACCGGCATTGGCACAGCTCAATGCTCTCCCGTGAATGGATGGCAGCTACCTGATCTTTCCTTCCAGCAAAGGCGGGCAACTGTCTGAGATGCCCCTTTCTGCAACCATGCGGCGGCTTCATGATGCCGAAGTCGCATCCGGAACCTCCGGATTTGTGGATCGTGCGGGCAAGCGCCCGGACGTGCCCCAAGACGTGACGGTCGAAGATGTTGTGCGCCGCTTTCGCGACATCGCCTTCGCCGACATCGCCAATCAGGTCTTATCCGACGACAACCATCGACCCCACCTTGCCGCTCGACCGAAGTTGGGCGAGTGCACCACTGATCCCTCTTCCGGAGATATCAGGACCGGCACGTCACTTGGGCTTACCAGCAGCAGAAGCCGCCATCGACCAGAAGATCGACCCCGGTCACATAGCTTGACGCGTTGGACAGCAAGAACACGGCAGGCCCCACCATCTCGTCCACATGTGCCATCCGTTGCATGGGGGTCTGTTCCTCGAACAGCTTGGTCTGATGGACCATTTCCGGGCGCGTGTTCATCGGTGTAGCGGTATAGCCGGGGCTGATGGTGTTGACGCGGATGCCGCGCCCGACCCATTCCATCGCCATGGACTTGGACATGTGGATCACGCCGGCCTTTGAGGCATTGTAATGACATTGCATCAACCCCCGGTTCACGATGACCCCGGACATCGAGGCGATGTTCACGATCGACCCGCGGCCATGCTTCAGCATCGCCCGCGATTCCGCCTGACAGGACAGGAAGACGCCCTTCAGGTTGATGTCCATCATGGTCTGGAATTGGCTTTCTTCCATCTCTTCTGCCGGATTGGCATTGGCGATGCCCGCCGCATTGACGGCCAATGTCAGCGCCCCGAGCTCAGCCTCGGTCCGCGCCACGGCGTCGGTCAGCGCCTGGCCCGAGGTCACATCGGCCGCGATCTGGATGCTTTTGCCACCGGCGGCGGAGATGAACCCGGCGGTCTGGGCCAGCCCGTCATCGGTGCGGCGGTCGAGCAGCGCGACTTTCGCGCCGCATTGGGCCAGACCTATGGCGATCCGTTGCCCGATGCCGCTGCCAGCCCCAGTGACAACAGCCACTTCGCCCGCCAGATCAAACAGTTTGGGCGCATTCAGAGTGAGGCCAGACATTTCAGCATTTCCTTGTTCACAGTGTTGCCAGTTCCATCACGGACACAACATTCGCGTCCTTGCGGTCCAAGATCCCGGCCTGTTGCCCGTGCGCCATCACCATGATCCGGTTCGATACGCCCAGGACTTCTTCCAGGTCAGAACTGACAACGATGACGGCGACGCCGTTCCTTGCCAGGTCCATGATCAGCTCATAGATCGAGGATCGTGCGCCCACGTCAATTCCCCGGGTTGGTTCATCCAGCACGACGACCCTTGGCCCCCGCGCCAGCCACTTTGCCAGAACGACCTTTTGCTGGTTGCCGCCGGACAGTTCGGATGCCTTCTGGGCGCCCTGCCCCTTGACGCCGAACTGCCGGATAAAGCCATCGGCAAAGGCCTTGCGGCGATGCCCCCAGATCCAGCCACCCTGGGCAAGCGCGTCCAGATTGGCATAGCCGATATTGTCGGAAATCGAGTGATCCAGCACGATGCCTTGCAGCTTGCGGTCCTCAGGCACCAGAACCATGCCATTGCGGATCGCCCCGATGGGCGCGCGGGGCGTGATGTCGCGCCCCTCGAGAACAACGCTGCCCTGCGCGATGGGATCGGCGCCTGTCAGTGCGCGTACAAGCTCGGTGCGCCCGGCGCCCATCAGACCGGCAATGCCGAAAACCTCGCCCTTGCGGACGGAGAAACTGATGTCGCGAAAGCTTCTGTCGGGCGATGACAGGCCGCTGACCTGCAGCATCACCTCATCGGAGGGCGTGGGAATGGCGGGGAACATGCGGTCGAGCGAGCGGCCGACCATCGCCTCGACAATGCTGCGCACCGGCACATCGCCGCTGTCGAATTCCTGCACCTTTGCCCCGTCGCGCATGACCACGACACGATCGGCGATCTGGCGGATTTCCTCCAGCCGGTGCGAGATATAGATGATCCCCACACCTTCGGATTTCAGCCTTTCGATCTGGCGGAACAAAAGCTGGGTTTCCTCGCCCCCCAGGGCGGCAGTGGGTTCATCGAGGATCAACAGGCGCGCATTCAGCGTCAGAGCCTTGGCGATCTCGATCAATTGCTGGTTGGCGGTGGACAGGCCTTCGACGATGCGCGAGGGCGGAATGTCGAGCCCCAGCCGTTTCAACCCGGCCTGTGCCCGTTCCTCCATCGCGGCCCGGTCGATGCGGCCCGCCTTCATCAGATAGCGGCCAACAAAGACGTTTTCGGCAATCGAAAGCTGAGGCAGAAGCTTCAATTCCTGATGGATCATGCCAACACCGGCATCCATCGCATCGCGGGGGGTAGCCGGGGCGTAGGGCGCCCCGAGCCATGTCATTTCACCCGAGGTGGGGCGGACGGTGCCGGAAATCACGTTTGAAACCGTGGATTTTCCGGCACCATTCTCACCAAGCAGCGCCACAACCTCGCCTGGACGGATGTCCAGATCGACCCCATGCAAAACTTCGATCGATCCGTAAGACTTGCGGATATCGCGAAGCGACAGGATCGGCGTGGCTTTGGTCATGACGCTCCGGACTTTCGCGGGTTACGGGTGGTTTGCCACGAATTCGGCGGCGTTCTCGCAGGTGGTCAGCACGGCCTCGGAAACCTGGGTCGGCTCGACCGCCTGACCTGCAGCAACCGCCAGGGCCGAGTCGACCGCCAGAACGCCCATGCGGCGCGTGCTCTGGGTCGCGGTCACGACAAACGGGCCTTCGCACTTGGCCAGATATTCCAGGGCCGAGCCGTCGCCGTCATAGCCACCGATGACAACCTTGTCGGACAGGTTGGCGACATCGACGGCCTTTGCCGCACCCATGGCGATGCCGTCTGCCTGACCGAAGATCATGGTGATATCGGGATTGGCGGTCAGCATGTTCTGGGTGATTGCGAAACCTTCGTCAGCCGACCAACGCTCGGTCCACTGTTCGTCAACCAGTTGCACACCGGCATTCTCGCCGATGGCTTTCATGCAGCCTTCGGTCCGGTCAACTTCCGGGGTGGTGCCCTTCTGGCCATGGATGATGACCATCTTGCCCGCACCGCCCGCACGCTTGATGATCTCGCTGCAGACTTGGTAGGACGAATTGACGCCCTCGCCGCCGATGAAGGTATCGCCCGGCTCGCCCTCGGGGAAGCGGTCAACGTTGATGACGGGGATGCCGGCCTCGCGTGCCAGACGCGTGGGCACTGCGGCCGCAGCAGCACCTGCGGGGATGTAGATGAAGGCGTCGATGCCTTGGGTCAGCAAGTCTTGCACCTGGCTGACCTGGGTGGCGGTGTCGTTCTTGGCATCAACCACGATGACCTCGATGCCCTTTTCCTTGGCATAATTCTCGACACCGATCTTGATCTGGTTGAAGAAGTCAGCCTGCAGGTTGGGAACCGCCAGACCGATTTTCTTGACCTCTGCAG
The DNA here is from genome assembly GCA_046305855.1 of Paracoccaceae bacterium. Classification (GTDB taxonomy): domain Bacteria; phylum Pseudomonadota; class Alphaproteobacteria; order Rhodobacterales; family Rhodobacteraceae; genus Tabrizicola. The sequence goes on along the minus strand of JBKDYO010000213.1, from coordinate 49,852 downwards.
ATGCGCCCACCGGCGAAAGCAGTGCCGCACAAGCTGTGGCGGCAAGCAGGACTTTCTTGAGTTTCATGTGTTTCTCCTCCGACATGAATGTGGGGCGCCCTTGCTTTGGGTAACCCCTCCCTGTTCGACTGCCGTCATCGGCCGTCGTCTTGTTCTTCAGGCAATGTTGCCCCTGCCTGAAGACGCATCTCAGCTCCGCTTGCGGAAGGTTTCGGCCGTCACGGCCAGCACGATCACAAGGCCGATCACCACCTGCTGCATGAAAGGCGATACGCTCAACAAGTTGAGGCCGTTGCGCAGCACGCCGATGATCAGAACGCCGATGATGGTGCCGCCGATGCCTCCGGTACCGCCCGAAAGCGATGTGCCGCCAATCACCACCGCAGCGATGGCATCCAGCTCATAGCCAACCCCCGACGAGGGTTGCACCGAGTCAAGCCGGGCGCCCAGCACGATGCCCGAAAGGCCCGCAAGCACGGCGCATACGACGTAGACCATGATGGTCATCAGCTTGACATTGATGCCCGCCAGACGCGCCACTTCGGGATTGCCACCGATGGCATAAAGTGCCCGCCCGCCATAGCGGTAGCGTTGGTACAGGATGCCCAGCAGGAACACGACCAGCATCAGCGCCACGGTCATGGTCAGAAAGCCGCCATAGCGCACGATGGCGGAAAGATTGAACCAGGACGGAAAGCCGATGATCTGCTGCCCATTGGTGATCATGCTGGCAAGGCCGCGCGTGATCGTCATCATGGCCAGCGTGGCGATGAAGGCCGGGACGTTCAGGCGCGTGATCAGGATCCCCGCCACAAGACCGCTCAGCGCCGCAGCCCCGAGTGCTGCCGGTATGGCGATACCCATGGGCAGGCCCGCCTCGACATTCAGATAGCCCATGACCATCATGGTCAGCGCCATCACCGAGCCCACGGACAGATCGATGCCACCGATCAGGATCACAAGGGTCATGCCGACGGCCATGATCCCCAGCACGGTGACCTGATCGAGAATGTTCAGGAAGTTGCGCACCGAAAAGAACGTGTCGGTCCAGATGGTCAGGAACAGGCACAACAGCACCAATCCGATCAGCGGCCCTGTGGCGCCCTTGAGCGACCCCAAGACCTGCGGGCCCGCTCGGCCAACCTGACCTTTCGCTTCCGCCACCATGCCGACAACCCCTCCCCGGTCCGCGACTGCACTGCTGGAATATTTATTCACATTCGGCATTAAATGCGTATCCCAATCGTCAAACAGCTGTCAATGGCCTTCATGTCGCCAAACGTGGCAGAAAACACCGTATTCCAGCTTGACACGATGGGGGCTTAAGCAACTATATCTATGACTGTATATTTATGCAAACGAGGTAGCCATGCCGCCGAACGATCTCGAGCGCATTGCCCGGCAGATCCGCCTGCGCGATCTGCAAGCCGTCTATGAGGCAGGCGCCGGCCATATCGGCGGTGAAATGTCGGCGACCGACATCCTGACCGCGCTCTATTTTCGCGTGCTGCGGGTCTGGCCCGACCGGCCGAAAGACCCCGCGCGCGACCGGTTTGTGCTGTCCAAAGGCCATGTCGCCTTGGCGCTTTATGTGACGCTTGCCAAGCGCGGCTTCCTGCCAGAGGAGGAGATCAGCACCTTCCTCAAGCCGCATTCGCGGCTGAACGGGCACCCCAATTGCAACAAGGTGCCCGGCGTTGAAACCAATACGGGGCCTTTGGGGCACGGGTTGCCGGTGGCCGTGGGAATGGCCAAGGCAGCAAAGATTCTGAAGGCAGACTATCATACCTACGTTCTGACCGGGGACGGCGAGATGCAGGAAGGGTCGAACTGGGAGGCGATCAGCTCTGCCGCGCAGTTCGGCCTGAACAACCTGACCCTGATCATCGATCACAACCGTTTTCAGCAGGGCGCTGCCCTGAAGGACACGAACGATCTGGCGCCCTTTGGCCCCAAGCTGCAGGCCTTTGGCTGGGACGTGACCGAGATCGACGGCCATGCGATGCAAGAGATCGTCCCGGCACTGGAAAAGCGGGGTGCGCGGCCGCATTGCATCGTGGCACACACCAACAAGGGGCACGGCATCTCGTTCATGCAGGACCGGGTTGACTGGCATCACCGCGTGCCAAGTGCCGAGCAATACCAGATCGCGCTTGCTGAACTTTCGGAGCCCCTGTGATGAACGTCGTCGCCTCATCCGCAAAACTGCATGACTGCCGCGACGCTTTCGTGGCGGTTCTGGAGCGTCTTGGCGCCGAGGATGGCCGCGTCGTCGCGGTCTGCAACGATTCTGTCGGCTCGTCCAAGCTGGGGGGGTTCAAGACCAAGTTCCCGGAACGGCTGGTCAATGTCGGCATTGCCGAGCAGAACATGGTGGGCGTCGGGGCCGGCCTTGCCAATGGCGGCCTTGTGCCCTTCGTCTGCGCCGCCGCCTGCTTTCTGACCGGCCGGTCGCTAGAACAGGTCAAGGCCGACATCGCCTATTCCAATGCCAATGTGAAGCTGGTGGGCATCTCATCAGGGATGGCCTATGGCGAACTGGGCCCCACGCACCATTCGATCGAGGATTTCGCCTGGATGCGCGTCCTGCCGAACCTGCCGGTGATCGCCCCCTGCGATTCGGTGGAAACCGCCGCAGCCGTGGCCTGGGCGGCCAGCTATCAGGGCCCGGTCTTTCTGCGCCTGTCGCGGGTGGGCGTGCCGGACCTCTTGCCGCAGGGCCATGTGTTCGAACTGGGCAAGGCGAACATGCTGCGCGATGGCAATGCTGTGACGCTGATCGCCAACGGGACACTGACCCACCGCATGATGAAGGCGGCCGATATCCTTGCGGCACAGGGGATCGAAGCGCGGGTGCTGAACATGGCCACGGTCCGCCCGATGGATGTGGAGGCCGTTTTGGCGGCAGTGCGCGATACCGGGGCGATCCTGACCGCTGAGGAGCATTCGACCTTCGGGGGCCTGGGATCAGCCATTGCTGAAGTTGTGGTCGCCGAGGCGCCTGCACCGATGAAGATTCTGGGGGTTCCGGGAATCTTCGCGCCAACCGGATCCGCCGAGTTTCTGCTGGACGAGTATGGCATGGCCCCGATGGCGGTGGCAGAAGCCGCCAAGGCTCTGATTGCCCGAAAGCGGGGCCGCACCTGACACCAGCCCCGTAACCGGGTGGCCCCACCATACGCAGGAGCAGACATGGAACGCGCAATTCTTGCGATTGATCAGGGAACGACGAATTCCAAGGCCGTCCTGGTGTCAGAGCAGGGTCATGTCCTGTCACGCGGCGCGGCCCCGGTCGGGATCGAGCATCCAAGGCCCGGCTGGGTTGAACAGGACCCCCAGCGCATCTGGGCTTCGGTTCAGGAAGCCATTCAGGACTGCCTGAAGAACGGCCCCGAAGTCGCTGTGCAGGGCATCGCGATCTCCAACCAGCGGGAATCGGTGACGGTCTGGGACGCCCGGACCGGCAAGCCCCTCGGCCCGGTTGTCAGCTGGCAGTGCCGCCGCACCGCCCCCGATTGCGCGCAACTGGTGGCCGCAGGCCATGCGCCGCGCGTGCAGGAACTGACCGGCCTGCCCATCGATCCGATGTTTCCCGGCCCCAAGATGAAGTGGCTGCTCGACCGCGTTCCTGCCGGGGCCGATGTGCGGCTTGGCACGATCGACGCCTGGCTTGTTCATTGCCTGACCGGGGGCGCGGCGCATGCCTGTGATGCCTCGAACGCCGCCCGCAGCCAGCTTTATGACCTGAACCGTCAGGAGTGGAGCGATGAGCTTTGCGCGTTGTTTGGTGTGCCGAAAGCCTGTCTGCCACGGGTGCAGGACAGCGCATCAATCTTTGGCGTCACGCAGAATGTGGCCGGACTGCCCGATGGCCTGCCCGTGGCCGCCGCCATCGGCGACAGCCATGCCGCCCTGTTTGGGCATGGCGCCTTTCACCCCGGCGATGGCAAGGTGACCTTTGGCACCGGATCGTCGATCATGACGACCCTGCCCGCCTTCATCGCACCTCAGCACGGCATTACCACCACGATCGCATGGTCACTGAACGGCAAGGCCACCTATGCGTTCGAGGGCAATATTCTGGTATCGGCATCCGCCCTGCCCTGGATGGTCGATCTCTTGGGTCTGGCCGATGTTCAGGCCCTGACCGATCTGGCCGCAACGGCCGAAGGCGATGGGCCCGGTTTCGTGCCAGCCTTTGTGGGGCTTGGCGCGCCGCATTGGCATTCGGATGCCCGCGCGCTGTTTTGTGGCATCACCTTCAACACCACGCGGGCGCAGATGGCGCGGGCGGTGACCGATTCAATGGCACTGCAGGTCCATGACGTGTTCGCCGTCATGGCACAGCAATCCCCTGCCCCGATTGGCCGCCTTTATGCCGATGGAGGCCCCAGCAAGAATGCGTTCCTGATGCAATGCGTGGCCGACATTCTGGGCCACCCGGTGATCCAGTGTGACACGTCCGAGGCTTCGGCCTTGGGGGCCGCCTATCTTGCGGGCCTTGCTCTTGGCATCTGGTCCGATCTTGACGCCATCGCCGACCTGCCCCGTAGCGGCAACCGGCTGGACCCGCGGCCCGGCGATACCGCAGCGCGGCTTGCCATCTGGTCAGATGCTGTAAGCCGCTCGACCTTCTCGCCCCCTTCATTTAAGCGTGAATAATAATTCACACCGGAGATGCCATGGGCAGGGTCAATGAACTGCGGCTGATCGCCAGAATTGCCCAGATGTACCACACAGAGGGCAAGCGGCAGGCGGAGATTGCCGGGCTTTTGCGGATGTCGCAGGCGACCGTGTCGCGCATGCTGAAGCGGGCGGAACAGGAAAACATCGTCCGCACCACGGTCATACCCCCGCCTGGCACCTTTGCCGAGCTTGAAACCTCGCTCCGCGACCGTTTTGGCCTGACCGAAGCCATCGTGATCGACTGTTCTGAAGACCGCGACGGGGCCATCATGGCGCGGATCGGGGAAGCGGCGGCGCACTTCCTGGAAGTGACGCTGCAACCCGATGAAATCATCGGCGTGTCAAGCTGGAGCCAGACCATCCTGCGGCTGGTGGACAACATCCACCCGTTTCGCGGCGTCAAGGCCAAGCACGTGGTCCAGATTCTCGGCGGCATGGGGGACTCTGCCGTGCAGACCCATGCGACGGAACTGATTTCCCGGCTGGCGCGCCTGACGGGCGCCGAAGCGCGGCTTCTGCTGGTCCAAGGCGTCACCTCGTCGCGAGAGGCGAAACTGGTGATGTTGGCCGACCCGGTCGTGCGCGGCACGATGGATCTCTTCGGGCGGTTGAGCCTGGCCATCGTCGGCATAGGCGCGGTCGAACCTTCGGAACTTCTTGCGCGTTCGGGCAATGTGTTTTCGCCGCAGGAACTGGCCTTGCTGCATGAAGCCGGCGCCGTGGGCGAAATCTCGTTCCGGTTTTTCAACAAGGACGGCAAGTTAGTGAACACGCCCCTGAACGAAAGGGTCATCGGCATCTCGCTGGAGGATCTGAGCAAGACCGACCGCGTCATGGCCCTGGCCGGCGGCGAATCCAAGACTGCGGCAATTGCGGGGGCCCTGAAACTTGGGGTCATCGATATTCTGGTGACAGACAAATTCACGGCGGCCCGCCTGACGGCCTGAGGCAGGCGATCCGGCGGCCGCGTCCAACAAGGGGAACGACATGACGCGCTTTGCCGGACAAACGGTGCTGGTGACCGGGGGAAACAAGGGCATCGGACGCGGCATTGCCACGCGCTTTGCTCAGGATGGCGCAAAGGTTGCGATTGCTGCCATTGACAAGGACACCCCCGATGCCGCCCGCCAGATTGCTGCCGAAACCGGGGCCGAGGTCTTGGGCCTTGAGCTGGATGTGACCGACCGAGAGGCTATTGGCCAGGCCTATGCCGAGGTCGAAGCCAAGCTCGGCCCTTTATCCGTTTCGGTGCAGAATGCGGGTGTCATCACCATCGCCAAGGTCGAGGACCTGACCGAGCGGGAATGGGATTTCAATCTGGACGTCAACACCAAGGGCGTCTTTCTGTGCTGCCAGGAAGCAATCCGCCGCTTTCGCGCCAGCGGCACCAAGGGGCGGCTGATCAACACGGCTTCGGGCCAGGGGCGCCAGGGCTTCATCTATACACCCCACTACGCCGCCTCGAAGTTCGGCGTGATCGGCTTGACCCAGAGCCTGGCCAAGGAACTGGCCCGCGAAGGCATCACCGTCAACGCCATCTGCCCCGGCATCATTCACACCGATATGTGGGATTACAACGATCGGGTCTGGGGCAAGATGCTGGGCGACTATGCTCCCGGGGCGCTGATGGCCGAATGGGTAGAGGGCATTCCTATGGGCCGTGCCGGAACCCCCGCCGAGGTTGGAGCACTTGTCGCTTTCCTTGCATCAGCAGATGCAGCCTATATCACGGGCCAGACCGTGAATATCGACGGTGGCTTGATCATGTCCTGAGACAGACCCGGGTCGTTGTGGCAGCGCCAGTCAACGGCAAGACTTCGTTTTTCACAGGCCGACGCCGGGTCGATCTGCTGGTCCTCAAGACGCGAGGAAAGAACGAACGGCGGCTTTGGCAGACTTCTGCGCTAGCTCTGCCGCACTACCATCGTCTGCTTTCGGCCCAAAGCGGCCAATCGATTGGGAGATCGTCAACGGCGGCTTTGTGGCCGCCCTCTGAGCCGATCGCTCAAGGCAGACCCATCTGCTATAAGAAAAGGGGCTGTGACCCAGCCTTCTCTACAGGGTAACGCAATGCAAAATACCAATTTCCAGCGAAAAACTTCATTCAATCATGGCTGATGCGATGCCCCACCCGTACTGCAGATCCTCGACGTGCTGGAGCGACAGCGGGAACCGGATGTAGAACATCACAGCTAGGCGGATGATCTCGAGGCTGGTCTTCAATAGCCTAAAGGGGAGCGATCTGTCATCCGAGCAGGCTATCGGACCGCCTTGCTTCACGCAGCCTAAGTTCGTCTGACAACATCTGCTGGTGGGATAATCGGTGGGTCAATCTCAAGTCGATCGCCAATTATCAAGTTGCTTCAACACTGTGTCTTGAAGAAGTGGTGGCGAGGGAGGGACTCGAACCCTCGACCTCGCGATTATGAGTCGCGCGCTCTAACCAGCTGAGCTACCTAGCCACTGGGCGGCGGATTAAGGGCGCGTGGGGCCGAGGTCAAGGGTGAATCCGACGCGACCGGCAGAGTTGCCGGTTTGACCGGGCCAGCCCCTGCCCGCAGGATCGCGCGATGCGTTCCAGTAATTTTCGCACCCGCCAGGCCCTCGCCGATCTGGACCGCGCGGCGGGGGGTGATCCGCAAGGCGGGGACAGCAGCGCAGCCTTTGACAGCGCGGCCCCGCCGGACCGGCTTTGGTCGGCCACGGCGTGTCTCTTGTGGCAGGCGCTGATGGGCCGCGTGAAGGACCCGTTCCTGGAAGACATCTGGGATCAGCGCCGCGCCGACCTGATCGCCGCGCCCGCCCCGATCCGCGCGGCCCTGATGAACGGCTTTGATCGCCTGCGCGACCTTGGCCTCACAGGCGACCATTGCAAACCCCGACACGAAGACCTTGTGACGGTGCCGCGCACCAGTGTGGAATCGGCCCTGATGGCGATTGCGCGTGAGATGACGGATGAGGAGATCGACCACGTCTCGCGCGCCGACTACGGGACGGATGTCGCGCAGCACCGTGCGGCTCTTGTTGCGCTGCTTTCGGGTCCGCAGGTCGCCTACCCGCCGGGCGAATACTGGTTTCCTGCCGAGGCGGTCGAGCTTGTCGCGCATGTGCCGAAGGCGACCGGTTACATCCCCTGTATGGCGATCGTGCTGTTGGATGCCGTGCGCGATGGTGACAGAATGGAAAATGCGGCGTTCCGACTTGGAAGACAATGGACCGACTTGAACGCCTTGCCGCAGCGCGCCAGGGACGCCTTCTTTGCCGCCTTCAGGTACCTTTACGAAAGCGGACCCTGCTGGTCTGCCGACCTGCCCGAATCTTTCACCCTACCCCGGGTGGAAAACATCGGCCCGCCGCCAGCGAAGAGCGACCGCAGGAAGCGATGAGCGGTCCGTCAGTGCGCCACGCGCGGTCGCCCCGAGGCGGTTGCCGTCACGCGCGCTTCGATGAACATCGTGCGGCCCTCGATCTCGACCTCTTTCACCTCGCGGTCTACGGTGACCCGGAGATCCACCGCACCGGCCTCGCGTGCGCGCTGGGAGGCGTCGGACACCAGCGCCGCCTCAAGCGCCGCAAGGGCCGCCGCAGCGGTCGAAAAGACCTGCAACCCATCCGACAGATGCGCGACGAAGCGGCCTTCGGCGGGCGAGGACACGGTGCCGGTCACCCGCTGGCTGACCTGTCCCGCAACCGCGCCGATGGCGTTGGCCACCCCGGCGTGTTCGGGCAGGATCATCGGGCAGTGCAGCCGGTCCCCGACCGCGCCATAGTAGGACGGGGCCGAGGCGCCAAGGCCGATCACCGGCACGCCAAGCCGGACGCTGATCTCGACCACGCCCCGATGCGGGCCGAGGCCGGTTTTTGTCAGCGCATGGCGTGCAAGCACCTCTGGCGTCTCGCCTGCAAAGGCGTTGTCCTCGCCGAAGGCGGCCTCAAGCAGGCAGTCGACGGTCTGCTGGGTCAGCTGGTCCACCACGGCTTGCGCAAAGATCTGGGGCCCGGTTGCAAAGCGTTCGCCCGCCCCGGTCCGCCGCTTGGCGATCAGCCGCAGCGCCTTTTCGGCCGCAGCGCCATCCCAGGCGTCCAGCCGACCAAGGACGTGACTGGCATCCGACGGCGTCACGCCCGAGATCATCACCAGACCACGCGCCACCAGCCGCTCCAGTGCCGCGACTTCCAGCCGCGAGGTCAGGGCGGCGGCCATCGGCATCGGCGCGGTGATCCGGTCCAGAACCGCAAGGTCGCGGGCGTTCAGGCCGCCGCGCTGGCCTGACATCGGCGCAACAAAGCGGCCGTCCATTTCGCCCACGGCTTCGGAGGACAGCCAGCGGTCAAGTGCAGCGTGGACCATCGGCCCGTGATCGACAGCCAGCAGCGACACCGGCATCAGCCGCCGGGGGCCAAGGCGAAGGCCACCCTTCAGCCCCTCGGTCAAAAGATGCACTTCGCTGTCGCCACCAAGGCCCGTCGTGCGCATGGCCACAGCCTCGACCATGGTGCGGAACCCGCCGACGCGGGCACCCTGCGGGTCGATCTCGGGCAGGCCGCCGCGCAGGAGCGCAACGTCGGTCGTGGTCCCGCCGATATCGCTGACCAGGGCATCCGAGGCCCCGGTCAGCCAGCGCGCGCCGACGATGCTGGCGGCGGGGCCCGACAGGATCGTCTCGATCGGGCGTTCCCGCACCATCGCGGCGGAAATGAGCGCGCCGTCGCCGCGGACGACCATCAGGGGTGCTTCGATGCCCACGGCATGAAGATGACGCTCGCAAGCGGCGACAAGGCGGTCGATCATGCCGATCAGCCGGGCATTCAGGACAGCGGTCAGGGCGCGTTTCGGGCCGTTCAGATTGGCCGACAGCTCGTGGCTGCAGGTCACGGGGCGGCCGGTCACCCGCCGGATCAGGTCGCGCGCGGCGATCTCGTGCGCAGGGTTGCGTGTGGCGAACTGCGCGGCGATGGCAAAGCCCGAGACCTCTTCGCCCAAGGCGCGGACCTGGGCTTCCAGCGCCGCAAGATTGAGGGCTGCGACTTCGGTCCCGGCATGGGTGTGGCCACCGGGCAGCTTGACCACGGGGTCGCCTTTCAAGGCCTCGGTCAGCCCGCTGCGGCCGAGGTCGGCGTCGTCGAAGCCGATGAAGACCAGCGCCACGCGGGCCCCTTGGCCTTCGACCAGTGCATTGGTGGCAAGTGTGGTGGAAAGCGACACCAGCGCCACGTCCGACGCCTTCACCCCTGCCGCCGCAAGGGCTGCATCGACGGCCTCGCCGATCCCGACAGCCAGATCGTGGCGCGAGGTCAGCGCCTTGGCCTTGCCAAGAACGGCATTCGCCGCCTCGTCAAGGATCACCGCGTCGGTGTAGGTGCCCCCGGTATCGACACCCAGAAAGATCGCCATGCCTGCCCCTGATCCTGCGCAACCTCTTGCCAGCTAGTGCAGGATCGCGCGCCTGTCAGCCCCGGAAACGACATCAATGCCGCCGCCTGCGCCGATGCGCCGGGGGAAGGTTCAGCATTGTGCGGTACTTCGCAACCGTGCGCCGGGCGATGGGCGCGCCGCCTGCGGCCAGGGCGGCGGCAAGGGCTTCGTCCGACAGGGGGTGATCTGGGTCCTCGTCGGCCACCAGTCTTGCCAGCCGGTCGCGCAGCGCCCCGGCGGCAGGCCCACCTTCGCGCGGGGCCTTGGTGAACAGGCTGCGCAGCCACCAGGTGCCGCGCGGCGTGTCGACGGCCGTGCCCGCGACGACGCGGCTGATCGTGCTTTCGTTCAACCCCAGTGCCTCGGCAACCTCGGCCATGGTCATCGGGACAAGGGTGCCAAGGCCCGCCTCCAGCGCCGCCGTCTGCCGGGTCAGGATGTCCTGCCCGACCGACAGAAGCGTCGCGTTCCGCCCCTCGATCATCTTGATCAGCGCGCGGGCTTCGGCCCGGCCCTTGGCGCGGCCTTCGGCGACCGAGACCGAGGGCAGGGCCGAGCGGTTCAGGGACACGATCCAGCCCGAAGCCCCTTTTTCGGCGATGAGGTCGGGCTCGCGGACCGGGGCGGCAAAGGGCTCGAACCCCGCACCGGGCTTGGGGTCATAGCTGCGCAGGCGTCCGAAGGCGCGGCGCAGGTCGGAAAGGTCGATCCCGGTCTCGCGGGCGATGCGGTCGATCTCGCCCCGGGCCAGAAGGTCCAGCCGGTCAAGAAGCGCCATCATCGGCGGGTCAAGCTCTCCGGCCTCGCGGGCCTGCAGGCGGAGGCAGTCGGCAAGGTTGCGGGCGAAGAGTCCGGTCGGTTCGGCCCGGGCCTGCAGGCGGTGCAGCACGCTTTCCACGGCGAGCGGGTCAACCCCCAACTGCCCCGCAATGGCGGCAAGCGACCGCCCGATCCAGCCCGAGGGTTCCAGCGCCTCGGCCAGTGCCATCGCGATGCGGGTTTCGGTTGGGTCCAGGCGCAGAGCCTCGATCATCCCGAGGACATGGGCCACGAGGCTTGGCCCGGCGGCGGCCTGTTCGGGGCGTTCGGCATCCGATCCGAAGGCCGACTTCCAGCGCGGGATCCAGTCCTGCACCTGCGGGCGGGCCAGGAGGATCTGCGGGTTCTCGGCCGCCTGTTCCTCCAGATACCGGGAAAGGCCCGCCGCATCGGCGTGCAGGATGCGGATCGAGGTCGCAAGCCCGGTCGTCAGCGCCAGGCGCTGCGTCTGCTGAACGGAAATGCGGGTTCTGGACTTCATTGCCTGATGGTTCCCACGGATGGGGCGGCCCCGCAAGCCTGTCGCCCGAGGCCGATTTCTTTGAAGAAATCGGTGTCGGAGCCTTTGAAGGCTCCGGTCCGGAATTTTCGAAAATTCCGGCACCCGGTGTCAGGCGAAGACCCCCTCGCAATACCACTGGTCGGTCACCGCCCCGCCGCGCCCGTAGAAGAGCCAGAGCCTTTCGCCCCCTTCCGCCTCGATCCGCCAGTAATCGCGGGTGCCGCCGCGCCAGTCGGGGTCTTCGAACCACCATTCCGGCTGGAGCCGTTCCGGGCCCACGGCCATGCGCACGGTGAAGGCGCGCCTGCGCCAGCGGAACTGGCCGGGCAGGTCGGGGGTCTCCGGTGCCTCGACGGGTTCGGGGCGGAACATCACCAGTGGGCGCGGGGCGGGGGCTGCGGGCCAGGGTCCGTCATGCGGCTGGCTCCAGGCGGCCATCAGCAGCTTGGCGGATTTCGCGGGGACATGGCTGTCGGCGGGATGCAGGCGCAGGACCGCCTCGGTCCCGAGCCGCGCCCCAAGCCGACCGATCAGGTCCTCCAGCGCCTGCGCCGAACTTGCAGCCGGTCGCCCTGCGAGGGCCTCGGCCGTCACCTCGATCTGGCCACGATGCTGGACGGCGCTGACCGCTTCGGTCGCCAGCGCCTCGAGCCGCAGGCAGTCGATCCCGAAGCCCGCATCGATCTGGTCAAGCTTAAGGTGCAAGAGCGGGCGGATGCGGTCGGGGCTGTCGCTGGCGCGGGCCAGCCCGATCTCGACCGACGCCACCCCGCCATCGGCCCGGAACCCCTGAAACAGCACCCGGCGCACGCCCCGGCCCTTGGCTTTGAGCTTGGCGCAGAAGGGCGGCAGTAGCCGGTCCAGCGCCGCCTCGACGTCGGATCGCAACCCGATCGGGTCGGGCAGGGTCAGCCGTACCGCGAAATGCATCGGCGGGCGGGCGGGGCTGACGGGTTCGGGCTCCATCCCCAGGGCCTGATCCAGACGGCGCAGCGTATCGGCCCCGAAGCGCCGGGCGAGGGCGGCGCGCGGCAGGCCCATGATGTCGCCAATCCGGCGCAGGCCAAGGCGCGTCAGCCGGTCGACCACATCGGGGTCAAGCCGCAACGCGGCCAGGGGCAGGTCGGCCAGCGCCTCGTAAAGCCGTCCGGGCGGGACGACCATCGCCGTCTCGGCCCCCCGCGCGGTGATGGCCCTGGGCAGGCTGCCGCCCCGTTCCCATCCCCGGCGCTTGGCCGCGCGCGACCGCGTCGCCCGCGCCTCCTGGTCGATGGCATCGCCGGACCGCAGGGGCGTGACCCCGGCCCTGGCATAGCGCGCCAAGGCCCAGGCCGCGCCGGGCGTGTCGGCAATCGCCGCGCGCACCGTCAGGCCCAAGCTCTCGCAATCCTCGGCCACCCGGGCCAGCACGCCTTCTTCCCCGCCATGAAGATGCGCCGAGCCGGTCAGGTCGATCATCAGCCCGGCCGGAGGCTCCTCGGCCACCCAGGGCGAGAAGCGACCGGCCCAGCGGCGCAAGGTCAGCAGGAACTGCGCCTCGCCCGGGGGATCGGCGGGGACGGTCAGCAGCGCAGGGCAGATCGCGGTCGCATCGCGCAAGGGCTGGCCAAGGGCCAGACCCGCCGCCTCGGCCTCGGGCGACAGGGACACCAGCACTTGTGCGCCATTGCGGTCGCCGACCACGGCCAGGGGCGTGGGCACGACATCGCCCCGCCGCCGTGCGACCCGGTCCGCCGCAAGGCGCGGAAACCACAGCGACAGGATGCGGCGACCCGCCATTACCGACTCATTTGTTCACTATATGTTCCTGTCATGCCACTGGACGACGTCCCTGTCGAGTCCTGCGCCGCCGCAGATGACAAGTGCGTGAGGGCACAACGGCCCGGGTTCCGCGACGGAATGTCGCGCCTATAGTGGGCCCGCTAGCCAACGAGGGAGCCAGTAAATGAAACTTGTGAAAGCCGCAGTCATCGGCGCAATTCTGATTACAGGGGCCGCCTTCGCCAAAGGCGACCGCACCGACCCCAATGCCAAAGCACGCTCGGACCTGATGCGGGTTGTCGGCAAGAACACCGGCATCCTCGGTGACATGGCAGGTGGCAAGGCCGCCTACGATGCCGCCGCCGCCGAAGCGGCCAAGGCCGCGCTCGTCGAAGCTGCGGGCCAGATCGAAACCGCGTTCAAGGATCAGGGCGCTGCCGACCCGGCCTCGGAAGCCAAGCCGGAAATCTGGGCGAACTGGGATGACTTCCTCGCCGACGCCAAGGTGCTGGGCGATGCAGCAGGCGCAATGGACGTCAGCTCGGCCGAGACGATCGGCGCTGGCATGGGCGCACTGGGCGGGGCCTGCAAGGACTGCCACACCGACTTCCGCGTCATGAACTAAGACCACCCTCTGGTGGAACGGCTCAAGGCTCCGGGTATCACGCCCGGGGCCTTTTGCTTTGACAACAGGCCTTAGCCGCAGGTCACGCGCTCGATCACGTCGCGGCGGTCCAGCCAGAAGTTCAGGCGGTAGGGGCTATAGTCCATCGTCACCGCCATGTCGTGCTGGATCACCCGCACATCCTGGGAGAAGCGCATGCCGTCCAAAAGGACAGCGGGCCGTCCGACGAGATATTGCAGATCGTCCGCACCGCAGCTGGACAGGTTGTCCTGGGGCGGCATCGGCACCGGCTCCATCACGCAGGCCGACAGAAGAAGTGGGGCGCAGAGCAGCAGGGGAAATGCATGTTTCATTGTCGCATCCTCATGGGTCGGGAGAGAATCCCGCATTGCTTTACGCCTGAGATTGGCACAGGTTCCGGAAAAACCTTAAGGGAGGGAATTCCATATGCGCACCCGTGCCGCCGTCGCCGTCGCCGCAGGCCAGCCGCTGCAGGTCATGGAGGTCAACCTCGATGACCCGAAAGAGGGTGAGGTCCTGATCGAGATCAAGGCCACCGGCATCTGCCATACCGACGAATTCACCCTGTCGGGCGCGGACCCTGAGGGCATCTTCCCCTCGATCCTCGGCCATGAAGGCGCGGGCGTCGTCGTGAAATGCGGCCCCGGCGTGAAGACGCTGAAACCCGGCGACCACGTGATCCCGCTTTACACGCCGGAATGCCGTGAGTGCCCGTCATGCCTGTCGCGCAAGACTAACCTCTGCACCGCGATCCGCGACACGCAAGGGAAAGGGCTGATGCCGGACGGAACCACCCGGTTCTCGATGCTCGATGGCACGCCGATCTATCACTACATGGGCTGCTCGACCTTCGCGAACCACACGGTGCTGCCGGAAATCGCGCTGGCCAAGGTCCGCGACGACGCGCCCTTCGACAAGATCTGCTACATCGGCTGCGGCGTGACCACGGGCGTGGGCGCAGTGCTGAACACCGCGAAGGTGGAGCAGGGTGCCACCGCCGCCGTCTTCGGGCTGGGCGGGATCGGGCTGAACGTGATCCAGGGCCTGAAGATGGCGGGTGCAGACAAGATCATCGGCATCGACATCAACGACGACAAGGAAGAATGGGGCCGCAAGTTCGGGATGACCCATTTCGTCAACCCCACGAAGATCGAGGGCGACGTGGTCCCCCACATCGTCAACATGACCAAGACCGCCTTCGACAAGATCGGCGGCGTCGACTACTCGTTCGACTGCACCGGCAACGTCAAGGTGATGCGGGCGGCGCTGGAATGCACCCACCGCGGCTGGGGGCAAAGCATTGTGATCGGCGTGGCACCCGCCGGGGCCACCATCGAGACGCGGCCCTTCCAGCTGGTCACAGGGCGGGTCTGGAAAGGCACGGCCTTCGGCGGGGCCCGCGGTCGGACCGACGTGCCGAAGATCGTCGACTGGTACATGGACGGCAAGATCGAGATCGACAGCATGATCACCCACATCCTGCCGCTCGACCGCATCAACGAGGGTTTCGACCTGATGCACGCGGGCAAGTCGATCCGGGCTGTGGTCGTTTATTGAGGCAAGGAGCCCAAGGATGGCTGGTTTCGTATTGAGTGCAGGCACCACCCGGGGGCGGACCTTCCACGTCTTCGGCCAGACCGTTACCGAACGCATCACCGCCGAAGACTCGGGCGGCGCCTACTATGTGATGGAGGAACTCTCGCCCCCCGGAACAGGCGTGCCGCCCCACCGCCACACGCATGAAGACGAAATCGTGCAGGTGCTTGAGGGTACGTTCGAGGTTTTCCTGGATGGCGTCGTGTCGGTGGTGACCGCAGGGGCAACCCTGCATTTTGCCCGCGGGACCCACCACGGATTCCGCAATATCGGCAGCACCGATGGACGGACCCTGTGGTTCGCGACCCCCGGCACGGCAACCCAGGCTTTCCTGCGCGAGTTGTCCACTTTCCCTGAAGGCCCGCCTGACATCGCGCGGCTGAACGCCCTGCATGCTGCATACGGGATCACGATGTAGGCGCATATCGGTCCGGTGATCCTTCAGGACCGGAAGCGCCGAGACATGAACAAGGACTGCGATCTGATGCATGAAGGCACGTCGTTCCGAAACGGGGAGGTTTGGTGATCGCAGGCCAGCAACCCATCGCAGCAGTCCCCCGCCCGGGGCCGTGGAAACGGCGGCAGGTCAGGGTGCTGGGGTGGCTGGCGGGGTTCTGGCTGGTCTCGGATATGGCCTATTACTTCGGCCTGCCGGCGCTGGGCATCGGAGCCGACTACAACAGTCATCCGATGCCCATTGCCACGTTCTACCTGTTCTGGTCCGGGTTGGCGGCCATCGTTTTCTGGCCGCTCTACAGCCGCTGGAACACCGACACGGCTTTCCCGACCCTGCGCAACCGGGTCGTTGCTGCCCTGATCTGGACCACCACCTTCACGGCGATCCTGGCCTTCCTGCACTGGGTGCTGCCGGCCTTGCCGCAGGCCACCTGGCCTGACGAGCTTGGCAAGCCGCCCGATCTTCTGATGGCCACATCCGCCTATTTCTTCCCGAAGACAATGGAGATCATCTTCCAGCAGCTTCTGGTGCTGGCAATGATCGTCAGTCTTTCCATCGACGGTCTGCCCCTGCGCACCATCTCGCTTTTCGTGGCGCTGCTCTTCGGGGGCATGCACATCCTGCTGGCGTTCTCGGACATCCCGCCGCGCGCGGTGATCATGTTCATCGCTGCTTCTTCGGCCTTTGGCCTGGTCCTGCCAAAGCTGATCTTGCAGACCCGCTTTGGCCTTGCCGCAGCCTTTGTGTTGCACTGGACGTTTTACGCAGCCGTCCTGACCCAGGCCCGCATCTTCGGCCCGCATGTCGCCAGCACGGTGGTCGGCTGATGTCTTCCACCCCCGCCCTTCGTGCCCTTTCCGCCCTTGGCATCGAGGTCACGCTCCATCCCTACGCCTACGACCCGAAGGCCGAGGCCACCGGCCTCCAGGCCGCCGAAGCGCTGGGGATCGACCCCGGCGTCATGCTGAAAACCCTGATGGTCGAGGTTGACGGCAAACCCGCCTGCTGCGTCATCCCCTCGGACCGGCAGTTGTCGATGAAGAAGGTCGCCAGCGCCTTCGGGGGCAAGTCGGCTGCGATGATGCCCGCGCCCAAGGCCGAGAAGCTGACCGGTTACCATGTCGGTGGCATCTCGCCGTTCGGCCAGAAACGAGCGGTTCCCACGGTCATCGAGGCCACGTCCTGCAGCGCGCCCCGCGTCTGGATCAACGCGGGTCAGCGCGGGCTGCTGCTGTCACTCCCGCCCGACGCCGCACTCCGGGCGCTGAGCGGCAAGGCCCTGCCATTGATCGCCTGACTTGCCGGACGCCCGCGCCATGCTACCCTTTCCGGCATGCGCAGCCTCGTCCTCATCGCCGCGATGGCCTTGCCCGCCCACGCCGAGCCTGCGCGCATCAGCCTTGTCTTCGGACCTGATGCCCTGACCGCGCAGGCGGAAGACATCCGCTCGGTCCGCCGGGTGGATGAGGGCAAGACCGGATCGGCCCTGATCATCCGGTTGACGGGCAGCTTTGACCGGCAGATGGCGGCCCTGACGACCGCCCATGTCGGCGAGACCGGTCGACTGCTGATCTGTGGCGAGGTGGCGGTCGAGCCCCTGCTCAACTCGCCGATCTACAATGCGGTTTTTGTAATCTCGGACACCGATATCGCCCGGATCGACCGGCTTGAGGCCCTGCTGACCGGTGTGACCTGCGACGAGGCGCCCGAAAGCTAGCGCCCCTTGGTCCAGGCGCGGTAGGGCCGTTCCAGCCAGACGGTCGCAGCGACCGACACCGCAATCGCCAGCGCCCCCAGACCCAGCATCACGCCCACTGACCCGTAGGGCGCGACCCCTGCCATGCGCAAGAGGGTACCCGCGACCGAAAACACCAGCAGGTGAATGAGATACAAAAGATAGGACGCCTCGCCCCAGACCATCGTCCAGCGGGGCATCCGCCATCCGCCTGCGACCAGCCCATAGACCAGCGCCGCCGAGGGCAGGCCCGCCACCCATTCCCGGCCCCAGCTGAACGGCAGGATCCCCGAGACCACCGCAGCCAGCCCCAGAGCACCAACGACAACGGCCGGACCTGCCCCGCGCCGCCAGCCGTCAGCATGGGCAAGGGCAATCAGTCCGCCGAACAGGAACTCGATCACCCCGGAATAGAGGATGAGCCCCATCCAGCCGGGCAGGCTGTTCGGAACGACCTGCAAGCCTTGCGTCACCAGCGCCCAGACCACGAGGGCAAGCACTGCGCCCCGCGCGCCAAAGCGAAAGAAGGTTGCAGCGAACAGAAGGTAGAAGATCCCCTCGACCGTCAGGGTCCAGGCCACGGCCATCACCTGATCTGGCAGCGGCAAGAGGAGGGCCGACACCGCAATCCGCCCGGCCGAGGGCCATTCCGACCAGTCCCCGCGCAGTACCGCCAGTCCTGCCATCGCCAGCAGCGTCAGCCCCAGGGCGGCCCAATAGGGCGGCACGATCCGCCAGAACCGCTGGCGCAGGAACCAGCCCGCGCCCCGGTCCCGCCGTCCCTGAACCGCGTGAAAGATCACGAAGCCCGAGAGGACGAAGAAGACATCCACCCCGGCCTCGCCCCCGTGGAACCAGCGCAGAAGACCCGGGTCATGCCCTTCGGCCACTGCTGCGGCTTGCAGATGGAACAGAACGACCAGCGTCGCGGCCACCCCGCGCAACATCTGCAAACCACCGATCATTCGCACTTCCTTGACTGACTGCGGGCGATGTTGCCCGCGGCCTCCCCCAAGTCAACCAAGCGATTGCGCTTTCCTTGCGGCCCCGCCTCGGCCACAAAGGGGCAACACCGGAGGCCCCATGCCCGACACCGCCCGCGCCCCCCGCCTTGCTGTCCTGATCGACGCCGACAATATCCCCGCGCGCAATATCGAGGCGGTGCTGGACGAAATCGCCGGTCTCGGGGAACCTTCGGTCCGCCGGGTTTATGGCGACTGGTCAAGCTCCAGCCTGACCCAGTGGAAGGAGAAGGCCCGCAGCCTGGGCCTGGTGATGCATCAGCAATCGGCCAATACCAAGGGCAAGAACGCCAGCGACATCGGCCTTGTCATCGACGCGATGGACATCCTGCACGCCGGCAAGGTCGACGGCTTTGTCCTTGTGTCCTCGGACAGCGATTTCACGAGACTGGCGAGCCGCATCCGCGAGGACGGGCTGCAGGTGATCGGCGTGGGCGAAAAGAAGACGCCGGAAAGCCTGCGCAACGTCTGCAACCGCTTTCTGTTCCTGGAAAACCTGACCGCAGCCCCCGACGTTGCTGCCGATACGCCAACGCCCGCGAAACCGGCGAAGGAGCCGCCAAAGCCTGAGAAGGACCCGCCGTCCAAGGCGATCCCCTTGATCCTTGCCGCGATGAAGAAGATCGGGATCGAGGAAGATGCCTATCCGCTGGGCCAGCTTGGCCAGGTGCTGACCCAGCTTTACCCGGACTTCGACAGCCGCAGCTACGGCAGTGCCCGGCTGTCCGACCTTCTGAAGCGCACTGGCCGCTTTGACGTGCAGAAGGGCGAAGGCAATCAGCTGATGGTCCGCGACAAGGCGTAACGCCCGGCTTCAGAAGATTGTCTTCAACCATGCGGCAAAGGCCTCGACGCCTGCGCGGCGCGGGCCCTTCGGCAACACGACTGCATAGGTGACTTCGGGAAGGCCCTGCAGGGGCAGGACCACAAGCCGCCCCGCTTCAAGATCGGCCCGGCAGATGATCTCGGTTGCCGTCCCCGCCCCGAGGCCTTGCCGACAGGCCGACATCTCCAGATGCGGACTACCAAGCTCCACCAGCTTCAGCCGCGTGACGTCAATGCCGGTCCGTCCAACCTCGGCCAGTTCCCAAGTGCTGTCCGCCCCGATCACCCAGGGCATGTCCTGCGGGTCAAGGCCCGACGCTGCCAGCCCGGGTGCACAGACCGCCAACACCTGCGAGCGGCAAAGCGGGCGGACCTCTTCGTCCGGTCGTTCGATCCAGTCATCGGCCAGCGCCCGGATCGCCATGTCGAACCCGTCTGTCCCGAGATCGTCCTTTGACGGACTTGGCGACATTGCCACCTCGATACCCGGATGCCTTGACCAGAAGTCAGGCAGTCGCGGCAGGATATGGGCCTCGGCGATGAAGGTCGTTGTCGTTACCCGCACGATCCGCCGCGCCTCGGCCCGGCGCAAAGTCTCGACCCCGCTTGCGATGGTGCCGAACCCGTCAGCCAGGCTGCGCGCCAGCGCCTCGCCTGCCTCGGTTAGCCCGACTGTTCGCCCATTCCGGCGCACGAGCGCTACGCCCAGCTCGGCTTCCAGCGCCCGAACGGCCTGTGTCACTGCCGCATGGGTCACGTTCAGAGCCCGCCCGGCTTCGGCAAAGCTCCCACTCCGTGCGGTGGCGTCAAAGGCCCGCAAAAGCGACAGGGACGGCAGATCACGCCAGCGCGACACGTAAGCTCAGCTTTCGTTCAGTTGATTTTCCTGCTTAGGAGTATTGCAGGTTTTCTGGCATTCCCAAGAGGCAATTCACTTTGGGACGTAAGCCATGCACAGCGTCAACCTCGACCTCCTTCGCGCCGCATCCATCCGCCACCCTGACGCGCACGCCCACCATCGGGCCGCGCATCTGGACGCACTCCGCCAGCAGCGCAAGCTGGCTCGCGCCGCTTGGCTGCACCGCATAAGCGCGCGGCTGGCACGTCTGGTTCCGGTCGGTCTCAAGCCTCGGCGGTCCACGACTCCCGGCATTCTCTGTCCGAAAGTATCCCACGGGGGTCCGGCGGTCTGAAGCCCCCGGGGCTGGCCACAGGGGCCGCCTCACTCCACCTCGACTGTCACCCAGGTCTCGAAACAGACCCCGTTCGCCAGCGCCATCACGCCGATCGTCGCGCGGCCTCCCAGGCCCCGGTCGCGCCCGAAGACCTCGACGAACAGGTCCGACAAACCTGACGAGACCTTGTGCACCTCCTCGAACTCCGGCGTGCAGACGACGAAGTTCAGGCTGCGCACGATCCCCTTCACCCGGTCCAGCGACCCCACCGCCTGCTTGATGCCGCCGAGCACGTTGAGCCCCGTGCGCCGCGCCGCCAGGTAGCCCTCCTCGACCGTCACACCGGCGCCCAGACGCCCCTTGTGGGTGATCTCGGCCCCGACCTGTGCCACATGGCCGGACAGGAACAGAAGGCTTCCGACCCGGTGATAAGGTTTCATCGTGCCATAGTCGGCGCCGTAATAGCCGTCGCGGTCGAAGTCGGGGATATCGAGGCCCATCTGCAGGGCCAGCTTTTCCGGGCTGGTCATCGCGCACTCCTTGATTCGCCGCAGCAGCCTAGCGCGGCCCGTGCATCCCTGAACCACCCCTCTCTCGAAATCCGCATTCCCTTGTCGCCGTCGGGTCCCTAGTTTGGGCGGAAAGGAGCTTCCCATGACCCCAGTTTCCCTTGGCCTTGATACGTTCGGCGACGTTTCCCTCGGCCCGGACGGCCAACCGCAGCCCATGGACGTGACCCTGCGTGAGGTCTTGGACCAGGCCACCCTTGCCGACGAGATCGGCATCGACTTCATCGGCCTTGGCGAGCACCACCGCCCGGATTTCGCGATCTCTGCGCCAGAGATCGTGCTGGCCGCCATCGCCGGGCGCACCCGGCGCATCAAGCTCGGCACCGCCGTCACGGTCCTGTCGACCGACGACCCCATCCGCGTCTTCCAGCGATTCTCCACGCTCAACGCGCTGTCGAATGGCCGGGCCGAGCCGATCCTGGGCCGCGGGTCCTTTACCGAAAGCTATCCCCTGTTCGGGCATGACCTGCACGCCTACGACCAGTTGTTCGAGGAACGTCTCGACCTTTTCGCCCATCTTCTGCGTGAGCCGCGCGTGACCTGGTCGGGCCAGACCCGCAGCGGGCTGACCGACCAGCCGGTCTTCCCGCAATTGGGCCAGCCGATGACGGTCTGGGTCGGCGTCGGCGGATCGCCCGAAAGCGTCGTCCGCGTGGTCCGGCAGGACCTGCAACTGATGCTGGCGATCATCGGCGGCGACGCGGCCCGTTTTGCGCCTTACATCGACCTTTACCAGCGCGCCTGTGCGCAGCTTGGCAAGCCCGTCCGCCCTGCTGGCGTCCATTCGCCAGGCTTTGTCGCGGAAACTGATGACATCGCCCGGGAAAAGCTTTGGCCGCATTATGCCGACATGTTCGGCCGCATCGGGCGCGAACGCGGCTGGCCGCCAGTGACAAAGGACCGCTACCTTGCCGAGGTGGAGCATGGCGCGCTGTATGTCGGCAGCCCCGAAACTGTCGCGCGTAAGATCGCAAAGACGGTGAAAACCTTGGGTATCCAACGGTTTGACATGAAATACTCCACGGGACCGATGCCTCATTCGGACCTGATGGAGTGTATCCGGCTTTATGGCGAGAAAGTCATTCCGCTGGTGCAGGACATGCTGGCCGACAAGGCCGCCTGACAGCGTGCCCTAGGACCTTGAAAACCCCAGGTGCTGCGCGCCACGCTTTTCGGCCAGCAGCATCTGTCGGTGGCGTTCCCTGAACCGGTCACGGTCTTCCGCCGAATACTCATCAGCGCAAGCCGGGCAGCAGACGCCCTCTTCATAGGCCGGGTCCGCTGCGTCCGCCGGGGTCACCGGCCTTCTGCAAGCGCCGCAAGCCGTGAGCCCGCCGGGAACCAGGCCATGGCCAACCGACACCCGATCATCGAAGACAAAGCACTGACCCTGCCAAAGGCTCTCGCCCTCGGGCACGTCCTCCAGGTATTTCAGGATGCCGCCCTTCAGGTGGTAGACCTGATTGACCCCTTGCCCAAGAAGGTAGTTTGTCGACTTCTCGCAGCGGATGCCTCCAGTGCAGAACATGGCAATCCGCTTGCCCGCGAACCTATTCTGGTTCTCCTGCCACCAGTCGGGAAACTCGCCAAAGGCGCGCGTACCCGGGTCGACCGCGCCCTGAAAGGTGCCGATGGCGACTTCATAGTCGTTGCGGGTGTCGATTACCACGGTGTCGGGATCGCTGATCAGCGCGTTCCAGTCCGAGGCCGCGACATGCGTGCCAACCCTTGCCGTGGGGTCGACATTGGGCTGCCCCATGGTGACGATCTCGCGCTTCAGCCTCACCTTCATCCGGCCGAACGGCATTGATGCGGCAGGGCTTTCTTTCCATTCCAGCCCCGCGCAGCCCGGCAGGGACCGCACCGCCGCCAGCGCCGCGTCA
Source organism: Paracoccaceae bacterium (assembly GCA_046305855.1). Taxonomy (GTDB): domain Bacteria; phylum Pseudomonadota; class Alphaproteobacteria; order Rhodobacterales; family Rhodobacteraceae; genus Tabrizicola. Next base: position 26,760 of record JBKDYO010000213.1, on the reverse strand, counting down.
ATCCCTTCGCGCGTACCGGCGATGGTGCCGTTGATCCCTTCGGGGGCCAGCAGAAGCGATCCCTTCACCCCATGCGCCTCGCAGACCGAGAGCAATCCCGGCTTCAGGGCGGCGGGGTCCGGGAAACGGGCGAATTGATACAGGGCGGCGACGATCAGCATGGCCTTCGTTTGCGCCGAAGCGCCCGGAAATTCAAGCGCTTCGCTTGACGCCCAACGGTCCCGGACCTAACCAAGGACAAGCACCACCGGGAGGCTGCCATGAGACCCGCCAACGAAGCGCTGATCGTGATCGACGTGCAGAACGACTTTTGCCCCGGCGGCGCGCTGGCCGTGGCGGGAGGAGATGAAATCATCAGCCGGATCAACGGGCTGATGGGCGATTTCGCGACTGTCGTCCTGACGCAGGACTGGCATCCGGCCAACCATGCCTCGTTTGCGGCCAACCACCCCGGCGCGGCCCCGTTCAGCCTGACCACGATGCCCTATGGTCCGCAGGTGCTGTGGCCCACTCATTGCGTGCAGGGCACCGAGGGGGCAGAGTTTCATGCCGCCCTGAAGACGGACCCTGCCCAACTTGTTGTCCGCAAGGGCTTTCGCCCCGAAATTGACAGCTATTCGGCCTTCTTCGAGAATGACCACTCCACGCCCACGGGGTTGGAAGGCTATCTGCGCAGCCGGGGGATCACGGCGGTGACGCTTGTCGGCCTCGCGACCGATTACTGCGTTGCCTATTCCGCGCTGGATGCGGCGCGGCTGGGGTTCACGGCCACGGTGCTGGAAGGCGCCTGCCGGGCGATCGATCTGAACGGAAGCCTGGCCGAAGCGCAGGCCAAGATGCACGCGGCCGGTGTCGCGTTGGAGGCCTGAGCATGGTGGACATCGCCACCCGTGTCTGGAACCACAAATGGAAGATCGATCCGATCGTGCGATCTCTGATCGATACGGACTTTTACAAGTTGTTGATGTGCCAGTCGATTTTCCGGAACAAGCCAGATACGACGGTCGTCTTCAGCCTGATCAACCGGTCGACCAAGGTCCGCCTGGCCGACATGATCGACGAGGGAGAGCTGCGCGAACAGCTGGACCATGTGCGGTCCCTGTCGTTGAGCCGCGGGGAAAGCACCTGGCTGCGCGGGAACACCTTTTACGGCAAGCGCCAGATGTTCCGCCCGGACTTCATGGAGTGGTTTGAGGGCTTGCGCCTGCCCGCCTATCATCTGGAGAAACGCGATGGCCAGTTCGAGCTGACCTTCGAGGGCCGCTGGCCTGATGTCATGCTGTGGGAGATTCCGGCGCTTGCGGTAATCATGGAACTGCGCAGCCGTGCGGCGCTGAACAGCATGGGCCGGTTCGAGCTGCAGGTCCTTTACGCCCGCGCGATGACCCGGCTTTGGGAGAAGATCGACCGGCTGCGCAAGATCGACGGCCTGCGGATCGTTGACTTCGGCACTCGGCGTCGGCACGGGTTTCTGTGGCAGGACTGGTGCGTCCAGGCAATGCAGGAAGGTCTGGGACCAAAGTTCACCGGCACGTCGAACTGCAAGATCGCGATGATGCGCGATATCGAGGCCATCGGGACCAACGCGCATGAATTGCCTATGGTTTACAGCGCATTGGCGAATACCGACGCGGAACTGCGCGAGGCGCCCTATCGCGTTCTGGCCGACTGGCACGAAGAACATGACGGCAATCTGCGGATCATGCTGCCTGACACCTATGGCACCGAAGGGTTCCTCAAGAACGCGCCGGACTGGCTGGCGGGCTGGACCGGCATCCGGATCGATTCCGGCGACCCGGCCAAGGGGGCAGAGACCGCGATCCGCTGGTGGAAGGAACGGGGCGAAGACCCCAGAACGAAGCTGGTGATCTTCTCGGACGGGCTGGACGTCGAGAAGATCGAGGAACTTTACGCGCAGTTCACCGGGCGGGTGAAAGTGTCCTTCGGCTGGGGCACGATGCTGACGAACGACTTCCGCGGTCTGGTGCCCGACGATGCGCTGGCCCCGTTCAGCCTGGTCTGCAAGGCCTTGTCGGCGAACGGACGGCCGACAGTAAAGCTGTCGGACAACCCGGCCAAGGCGATGGGGCCGAAGGACGAGATCGAACGCTACAAGCGCGTCTTTGGCGTGGGCGTTCAAGAAGCGCAGGAAGTTGTGGTCTAGGCCAGCACCCGCGCCGCACATGTCATCGCCCGGGCCAGGTGACTTCGGTGGATCGGGTCATCGGCTGCCAGTCGCGGCATGGTCCAGCCGACCGAGGCGAGGCTGCGCGCCAGAGTGAAGGCTTCGACCATGTCGGTGTCACGGGTGCCGTAGCCCGCCATGAGGGCATCGCGCAGCTGAGGGTGATCGGGGTGCTCAGCGGTCTGTAACAGCGCGGTGCCAAGGTCGTGCAGGCGGAAGCCGAAGCCGGAGTCATCGAAGTCGATCAATGAAACCGAATGACCGTTCACCAACACGTTTTCGCGCAGGACATCGGCATGGATCAGGCCGATCTCGCCCGACAGCCGTTCCCGCAACGCGTCGCGGGCCCGGATCAGCATACCGCGCTGGTCCGGCGTTGCGGCAGGATGCTCCCAGAACCGGCCCCAGAGCGGATCGTCCCCCACCAGCCCCTCCCAGTCCCAGCGCGGGCGGGTGAAATCCGGGGGAAGGGTCAGGCGGTCGGTCGCCTGATGGACCCGGGCCAAAAGTGCGCCGAGGGCATGGTAGAGGTCCAGCACCAGCGGCAGTGGGCGGGTGTTGGGCGCCGCCGCCTCTCCCAGCGCCTCGCCCTCCATCCAGGCGATGGCCGAGGCGTGGCGACCGTCGGATAGCGCCACGAGGAATGACCCGTCGCCGGCGGGCAGCGCGGCGGGGACCGGAAGCCCCGCATTGGCAAGCTCGGCACACCACCACAGCTCGGACCGGATCGCGGCAGGGGACTGGTAGCCCGCCCGATGCAGGCGCAGGGCGGCGCGACCGTTGGGCGTCTGCATCTCGTAGACGTGGTTCTCGCGGTCGCGGATCAGGCGGAGGATCTGTCCGTCCCAGGAGTGGGCGGCCTCTTCGGCGTGGGTCACTCTTCGTCCCCCACCTTGCCGCGCAACACCTTCACTTCGCCGCGCTGGGTCTTGGCGGCCACACGGCGGCGCTGGCTGCCGAGCGTCGGCTTGGTCGCAATCCGCCGCTTGGGTGCCACCAGCGCGGCGCGGATCAGCTCGACCAGTCGCTCGCGAGCGATCTCGCGGTTGCGGGCCTGGCTGCGGGTGTCTTCGACCTGCAGGACGATCGCGCCCTCTGTCGTCCAGCGCCGACCTGCAAGCCGCTTCAGCCGCGCCTTCACGCCCGGCGTCAGATGTGGCGAGCGGTCCGCCTCGAACCGCAATTCAACGGCAGTCGAGACCTTGTTGACATTCTGTCCGCCGGGACCGGAGGCGCGCATGAAGCTTTCGCTCAGTTCCCATTCGGCGATGGTCAGAGTTTCTGTGATGTGCAGCATGGTCCGGTTATGGCGCGATGGCGCGGAACGGGCGAGCCCAAAAATTAGACGGACCGTCTTGCGCTTTGGCCGTCAAAATAGAGAAAGGGTTGCCCTGCTCAGACAACCCTTTCCGAGATCCAAGGAGATGGGCCAGTTAGGGCATCCAAATCCAATCGGTGGTCTATTTCCCAGGGGCTGCCCTTAGAAAATACCCCTCCCGACTGTCCCGACACCTCTCTCCAATATCACTCTAGACACTGGATCACCTCCTTTCAAAAAGTTGCCGATAAGGTGAGCCTGCCACAGATTTTGTGTTTGTCAAAACAATTTACGCTACCCTTGCTGTGAGCTTTGCGACTGCCAATCGAAAAGGCAACAATGCCACCAGAGCAAGCAAAAGCTTTACCAGCCAGTCACCAACCGCCAGCGAAACCCAGAACGGGGCCTCGGGGCCAAGGCCCAGCAGGGGTGCCGCCCCAGTCGCCCAGGACACGTCATTTGCGGGCTCCAGCACGGTCAGCGCAGCCGAGAACGCGACGGTAAAGAAGATCGCGGTATCGAGGGTCGAGGACACAAGCGTCGAGACCAGCGGCGCACGCCACCAGGTGCCCTGCCGCAGCCGGTTGAAGACCGCGATGTCAAGAAGCTGGGCACAGAGGAAGGCAAGGCCGGAGCCCACCGCGATGCGGAAGGTTACCAGCGGGCCAAACTCGCCGATGATCCGCGTGCCGATGAAGGAACAGACGATCCCGACCAGGAAGCCTGCCAGCACGACGCGGCGGGCGGCGGCCGGGCCTTGCAGCCGGTTCGTCAGGTCGGTGACCAGGAAGGCGAAGGGATAGGTCAGGGCGCCCCAGGTGAGGAAGCTGCCAAGCGGGTATTGGACCAGGATGTTTGACGCGACGACAATCGTCGCCATGGCGAGAACGCCAGGAAGAAGGATGCTCATGCTGCTTTTCCGTTTTGACAAGGTCGCGGAGACTTGACCCCGACCACCGGGGCGCTGGCGGCCTATACCCGGGGGCAGCGCCTGTCAACTAGTCCGAGGCGAGCACGCCTTTGCACTGCTTCGGCAAGTCAGCCATCGTGAAATCGCGCGGTCCCCGCTTTTTCGTCGCTTCCTCGTCGCGCGGCTTTTTGCCGTCGGTCTTCGGCGGGTTCAGGTAGTCCGTCACCCACCAGGTCAGCGTCTCGTCGCAGCCGTCGCCGTTCTTCGACAACTCGGTCACTGTCGGCGTCTGTGTCTCGCACAGCCGCGCGCCCTTGGGGCATTTCAGCCGGACGTGGAAATGCGTGTCATGACCTGCGACCGGGCGGATCTTCTGCAGCCACTTCTTGTCGGCCGCCTTGGCGGTCCGGCACATTTCGATCTTGACCGCGGCTGCCACGAAGATGCGGTCGACACGGGGGTCACTTGCGGCCTGCTTCAAAAGCTCGCGGTGGGTCCGGGTCCAGTTCTCGGTCACCGACCGCTGATCTGCCGACCGCACGGGGATACTGCTGATCTCCTCGCGTTCCGCTTCGGTCAGGGACAGGCTACGCGGCGGCAGCATCCAGATGTCGGCGTCCAGCCCGATCTGGTGGCTGGCATGGCCCGAGGTCATCGGGCCGCCCCGGGGTTGGCTGATGTCCCCGATGTAGAGACCCTGGCCAAAGCCGATGGCGCGGGCTGTGGCGGACAGGTCCATCAGGAACTGGACCATCTCGGGCTGACCGAAATTGCGGTTCCGCGAAAGCCGCATCGCCTGCCAGGTCGGCCCGGTCTCGGGCAGTTCCACCAGCCCCGCGGCACAGCCCTTGGCGTAGCTGCCGATGGGCATCGAGTCCTGCGCCGAGGGGGCCGACATTGCGCCGAAGAGCTTGTTGGCCAGCTTTTCCGCTTGAACCGGAGCCGCAAGACAAAAGGTCAGGATCAGGGCGCGCGTCAACATCATGCAGGCATCTCGCCTTTCGGTTTGACGAAATATAGCAGAACGAGGCCGATCAGGAACAACAGAACCAGCGGCGCGATGCCGATCCGCTGGGATCCGCTGATGGTGGTCGCCAGCGCGATCAGGGCCGGTGACATGAAGCTTGCCACCTTTCCGGACAGGGCGAACAGGCCAAAGGCCTCGGTCGCGCGGTCGGGGCTGGTGTGGCGCGCCATCATCGTCCGGCTTGCCGCCTGCAGCGACCCGCCAGCCGCGCCGATCAGCGCGCCGCAGGCGAAGAAGATCTGGTCGGGCAGACCTGATGCCGGGTCCATCGCGAAGCCCCAGACGCTTTCGCGGGTCATGCCGACGATGATGATGCAGACAAAGATCAGCACTATGATCGACACCGTAATCACCGGTTTGGGTCCGAAGGCGCGATCCGCGCGCCCGCCGACAAAGGCCGCAACCATGGCCGTCACCGCGCCGACGATGCCGAAGATGCCGATCTGGATGATCGACCAACCCAGCACGCCCGAGGCATAGACCCCGCCAAAGCCGTACAGCGCGTTCAGCGCGTCGCGGTAGAACAGCGACGAGGCAAGGTATGCCGACAGGCTACGGCGGAACCGCAAGGACCGGATCAGGTCCTTAAGGCTGGCGAAAGCCCGACCAAGGTGCAGCGGGCGACGGTCGGTGTGGGGTTCCTTCACCCAAAGGAAGAATGGGATCATGAAGACCACGAACCAGATCGCCGTGAAGGGTCCGACAAAGCGCGTACCTTCGCGCGCTTCGGAGTCGAGGCCAAAAAGCGGCGGGGTGCCCAGCAGCGTCAACCCGCTGTCCCCACCTTCGGCAAAGAACAGAAGCATGATCACCAGCGCCAGAAGCCCGCCGAGATAGCCGAAGGCAAAGCCCGAGCCGGAGATCGCGCCAAGGTCGTCGGCCTGGGTCAGCGTGGGCATCAGCGCGTTGGTGAAGATCGTGGCGAACTCCATCCCGATGAAGCCGATCCCGAACAGACAGACCGCCCAGAGCAGCATCGCGTCGCCGCCGCCCGGTGCGACCCACCAGAGGCCGGCCGAGCCCACGACGTAGAAGATCGAAAAGGTCCAGACCCAGATCAGCCGCCGTCCGGTGCCGTCGGCAATCGCGCCCAGGATCGGGGCGAGAATCGCGATGCAGACCGAAGCGATGGTCAGACCCCACCCCCAATAGGCTTGAGCGGCGGCTTTCGCGGCCTCTTCGTCCAGGCCGGTGCCCATGTAATGGCCCCGTGCGATTTCGGCGAAATAGGGACCGAAGATGAAGGTGAGAAGCAGCGTGTTGTAAGGCTGGCTGGCCCAGTCGAAAAAGTACCAGCCCCAGATCCGCTTTCGCGCACTCGCCATGCCTGCCCCCTGTTTTTGCGACGAAGTGAACCCGGAAACGGCGATCAGTGCAAGGGAAGGCTCAGCGGGCGACGGCTGCCCGACTTCGCAAGGCAGGATCGCTCAACGCGCGGGTGGCCAGGGCCGAACGGCCTCGGCTGCGATCCAGGCTTTGACCCAGTCCGGCAGGTCGGGGCTGACGGTCGAAACCCCGGCAGCCTTTGCCAGTTCGGCAGGCGGCACGATCCCGGACTTGCCGACGATGGCCGACCGGATCAGCACCTGAGAGGCGCATTCCTCGCCCATCCACATCGATTGCTGGGTATAAAGGAACCGCTCGTCCCAGCCGAGGCAGCGTGTGTGTGTCGTAAACCGCGTGAACATCGTGACCCGCCGCCGGTAGCGCACGCTCGACCCCGCGACCGTCAACCCCCAGCCATGAGCGGACAGATGCCGGTGGATGCCGGTCCGCAACCCCAGCGGCAGGCGGCCAAGGTCGTAAAGTGTCAGCGTGCGGCCGTTGTTCAGTTCCACCCAGGGGTCAAGATCCCAGGGCCAGCACATGTGATGGCTGACATGGGTGTCAAACAGGCCCAGAGGCGGCATCCGGCGGGCCCGGGCCATCTCTTTGAACATGCGCAGGAAAGGATACATCGGGGTCTCCAGTTTCAGGCGCAGGGGTGGCGCGCCCAGCGCGCGGCGTCAAGTGAAACGCTGCGGAAGCCATTGCCCTTGGCCTGCCCTGCCGCTACCTGTGGCGAAATCCAGACGGAGTGCCCGATGACCTCGCTTTATCAGATCCTGATGCTGATCCTCGACGTGGTGGTGTTCATCATTCTGGCCCATGTCATCATGAGCTGGCTGATCAACTTCCAGGTGCTGAATATCCGGCAACCGCTGGTGTCCCAGATCTGGCACGGTCTGAACCGGATGCTGGAGCCGCTTTATGGCCCGGTCCGGCGCGTGCTGCCCGCGATGGGGGGCCTTGATCTGGCGCCGCTCGTGGTCCTGATTGCGGTCTACGCCTTGCAGATCATCCTCCGCAACAACGTAGCCCTCTTCCTCTGACGCCGGGAGACCGGTCGGTGGACGGCGCGGCCCAGCTTCTGCATTCGGTTTTCGGCTTCCCCGAGTTTCGCCCCGGTCAGGCCGAGATTGTCGAGGCCGTGCTGCAGGGCCGCAATACCCTTGCCATCATGCCGACCGGCGGGGGCAAGTCCCTGTGTTTCCAGTTGCCCGCCCTCTGCCGCGAGGGAGTCACCGTCGTCATCTCGCCGCTGATCGCGCTGATGCGCGATCAGGTTCGGGCGCTAAAGGCCGTGGGGGTGGAGGCCGGGGCGCTGACCTCGGGCAATACGGACGAGGAGACGGAAGAGGTCTTTCAGGCCATCGACGAGGGGCGGCTGAAGCTGCTTTACATGGCACCCGAACGGCTGGCCTCGGGCGCGGCGCTGGGCCTTCTGCGACGGGCGAAGTGCAGCCTGATCGCGGTCGATGAAGCGCATTGCGTCAGCCAGTGGGGCCATGACTTCCGGCCCGATTACCTGCGGATCGGCGAGCTGCGCCGCGCGTTGAACGTTCCGCTTGCCGCCTTCACCGCCACGGCAGACGAGGAGACGCGGGCCGAAATCGTGACCCGTCTTTTCGACGGCGAGGCCCCGGCAACCTTCCTGCGCGGCTTTGACCGCCCGAACATCCACCTCGCCTTTGCCGTGAAGGACAGCCCGCGCGAGCAGATCCTGCAGTTCGCTGGCGCGCGTCGGGGCCAGTCCGGCATCGTCTACTGCGCGACCCGGTCGAAGACCGAGACTTTGGCGCAAGCCTTGCGCGAGGCCCGGCACGAAGCGGTGGCCTATCATGCCGGCATGGAGGCCGAAGAGCGGCGGCGTGTCGAGACCCGGTTCCAGCGCGAGGACGGGCTGATCGTCGTGGCGACCATCGCCTTCGGCATGGGGATCGACAAGCCCGACATCCGCTGGGTGGCGCATGCCGACCTGCCGAAATCGATCGAGGGCTACTATCAGGAGATCGGCCGCGCGGGGCGCGACGGCTCACCGGCCGAGACGATGACCCTGTACGGCCCTGACGATATCCGGTTGCGGCGAAGCCAGATTGACGAGGGGGCGGCGCCGGGGGACCGAAAGGCCGCGGACCACGCCCGGTTGAACGCGCTTCTGGGTCTGGCCGAGGCGCTGGGCTGCCGACGCCAGGTATTGCTCGGCTATTTCGGCGAAGGGGCGGAGCCCTGCAGCAACTGCGATCTTTGCGACCGACCGGCGCAGCTCTTCGACGCGACCGATGCGGTGCGCAAGGCCCTGTCGGCGATCCTGCGGACGGGGGAGTGGTTCGGGGCGGGGCATCTGATCGACATCCTGACCGGTTCGGCTACCGCGAAGGTGCGGGAACGGGGCCACGACCAGCTGCCGACCTTTGCCGTGGGCAAGGACCTGTCGAAACCGGCCTGGGGGGCGGTCTTTCGGCAGATGATGGGCCGCGACCTTGTCCGCCCCGATCCCGACCGGCACGGGGCGCTGCGAATGACCGAGGCCGCGCGGCCGGTGCTGCGGGGCGAGGCGACCGTCACGCTGCGCCGCGACACGGTGGTGTCGGCGGGCGAGCGCGAGCCGGTCGTGCGGGCGCAGGTCGCGGACGAGGATCTCGGCCTTCTGGCCCTTCTGAAGGCGAAGCGGCGGGCGCTGGCCGAGGCGCAGAATGTGCCGGCCTATGTGGTTTTCCCGGACAAGACGCTGATCGAGATGGCGGAGAAGAAGCCCCGCACTCTGGATCAGATGGCCGGGATCACCGGGGTAGGTGCGAAGAAGCTGGAGAGCTACGGGACGGCCTTTCTGGAGGTGATCACCGGGGCGGCGGAAAGCCTTCATCCAGCCCGGATGAAGCTGGTCGGGCAACCGGAGGGGGCCTTGTTCGATAGGCTGGCCGAGATTCAGCTGGATCTGTCGCGGGGCGAGGACGGGACGGGAAAGTATCTGTCCTGCACCCATTCCACGCTGCGGGCGATTGCGGAGCGGCGGCCCTCGACCTTGGGAGAGATGGCGGCGATCCAGGGGATGGGGGAGCAGAAGGTCGAGCGCTTCGGCGCGGCCTTTCTGGCAGTGCTGCGCGACGAGTGAGCCGCTGGCTGTCCACGCTGGACAGAATCCCTTTTACCTTTTCTTGCAAGGGGTTGCGTGTGGGCATTAAGGATCTGGCAAGGATTTCGGCCGGGTGACGGGCGCCCATGAAACAGAGCGCGTTCCGCGCAAGCCTTCTTGCGACGGTAATCCGCGAAGGGGAAGCCTTGGGTTGCTGGGCTGTGGCATCCTCCCCTAGGTCCGCGGCGGGGTCACCTGAGGTGGGCGGTGCGGATGGCCCCGATCTGGGGGAGTTCACCCATGCTCGGCTGCTGGGGCTGACAGGGGAGCGACGCACTTTCCAATCGAGAGAGGACGGGCTTCGCGCCCTCGCAGGCACCGAAAGTCGGGCCGTCCGGGGTTGGCGGGGGAACGACAGACGCAGGATCGCGGGCCGGGTCGGCGGTTGATTTTCGACCCGCCGCCAAAGCCAGACCGACGCGGAGAGAAACGTCAGTCAGGCCTTTGGCCAATCCCTGTCATGCGGCATTCTCGGCGGGTGCTGCGACCGGTGGACGGGCCGCGACCGGGCGGAACTCGGTCAGCGCGCCTTCGATGGCGGTCTTGCGCAAGGGTTTTGTCAGGTAGCGGTCGATCCCGGCGGCGAGGATGCTTTCGGCGTCGCCCTCCATTGCATGGGCCGTCAGGGCCACGATCGGCACGTTCGACCCTTTGGCGCGGATCGTGCGCGCGGCTTCCTTCCCGTCCATCTCGGGCATCGAGATGTCCATGAATATCAGGTCGGGCTGGAAACTTTCCCAAAGCTCGACCGCAATCCGCCCGTTGTCGGCGAAGACCAGCTCGATATCCATGTCGCGGACCATCTTCTGGAAGACGAGCTGGTTGGTCCGGTTGTCTTCTGCCGCCAGCACCCGCATCTGCCGCAGATCGACCGGGGCGACCGGTGCCGCTTCGACCACCGGCTCTTCGACCGGGGCAGTCAGGCCCTGCAGGTGGCGGTAGAGGTCCGAGCGCAGGATCGGCTTTTGCAGGATCGCGGCGAAGTCATGCGCCAGAGTGCCAAGTCCGGTAGGATTGGACGACAAGAGCATCACCGGCAGCGTGTGCCCCGCGACGCGGATCTGGTCGAGAAGCTGCACCCCATCCATGTCCGGCATGGCATGGTCGGTCAGCACCACGTCATAGGCCGGGTCCTGCGCCAGACGGTCAAGCACTTCGGCGCCCGAGCGGCAGAGGGTGACCTCGATCCCGCAGGGGGCAAGCTGGCGTTCGAGGATCGTGCGATTGATGAACTGGTCGTCCACCGCGATGACGCGCTTGACCGCGACGGGGACCTGCGCCGGGGCGGAGTCCTCGGCCACTGGCAGGGTCACGCGGAAGCCGAAGCTGGAGCCCTGGCCGAAATCGCTGTCGACCCAGACCGCACCGCCCATATGTTCGATAAGCCGCTGAGTGATCGCAAGGCCAAGGCCGGTGCCTTCGAATTTGCGGTTCCGTTCATCCTCGACCTGGTTGAACTCACCAAAGATGTGGTCGAGGTATTCGGGCGCGATGCCGATGCCGGTGTCTTCGACCGTGACGTGCAGCGTCTGGGTGCCATCGTCGGAGTCGACACCGACAACGCGGGTCAGGACATGGCCCTTTTCGGTGAACTTCACCGCGTTGCCGATGAGGTTCGTCAGCACTTGCCGCAACCGGCCCGGGTCGCCGACAAAGCGGGTGGGCAGGAACATGTCGAAGTCGATCATCAGGTCGATGCCCTTTTCCCGCGCGCGGGGCTGGAGGAGCATCGTCACCTCGTGGATCGTGCGTTCGAGGTCGAAGGGTTCGGGCCGCAAGGTCAGCCGCTCCGCCTCGATCTTCGAATAGTCGAGGATGTCGTTGATGATGACCAAAAGCGCCTCACCCGAGGAGCGGATGGTTTCGGCAAACAGGCGCTGTTCTTCGGTCAGGGCCGTGTCGCAGAGAAGTTCCGCCATCCCGACGACGCCGTTCATGGGCGTGCGGATCTCGTGGCTCATGTTGGCCAAGAAGGCCGACTTGGCGCGGTTCGCGGCCTCGGCGGCTTTGCGGGCGGCTTCCAGTTGGGCCTGCTGTTCGCGGATCGCAGTGATATCGGAGCGCAGGCCGACACGACCGCCGTCCGGGGTGACGTGGTCCGATTCAAGGATCACCCGCCCGTTCGCCAGCGTGTTTTCAGCGATGGTATCGGCAGCGCGGAAGTGGGCGAGGCGTTCGGACAGCCAGTCTTCCTCACGCCCGACAGCCTCGGGGACGTGGCTGTTGCGCAGGCCGTGGCGAAGAAGGTCTTCGAAAGTGACGCCCGGCTGCATGATCGGGGCGCTGTCAGGGAACATCTCGCGGTAACGTTGATTGCAGGCCAAAAGTCGTTCCTCCCGGTCAAAAAGGACAAAGCCATCGGGCAGCACCTCGATCGCGGCCCAGATGCGCATGCGTTCGGTGATATCCAGCGCATGGCAGACGATATCCCCTGACTTTGTGTGCCGATCCTCGAGCTTGACCCAGGTCCCGGAACGGAACTTGAAGGTCACCGGCGGGATCGGGTCCTGTTCCCATCGGTCCACCATCGCGACCCGCCATTCCTCTGGCGTCTGGTCCGAAAGCTCCACCGAGCTGCTTTCAACAAGAATGCGCACGATCTCGGCGTAGCTGATCCCGGGGGCAACTGTGTTCTCTGGGAAGTTGGCCATGTAGGCGCGATTGGCCGTCACCAGTTTCTTGTCGGCATCAAAGAGGGCGAACCCGTCGCGGATCGTGTTGACCGAATCCCAGAGCCGCCGCTCGGCCATGACGGCAACCGTATGGGCGCGGTCAAGGTCATCCACAAAGCGGGAGTTCTGGTCCTTCAGAAGCTCAGCCTCGGAGAGCGCGGTCTTTACGACATGGCGCTGTTCGACGATCTGGTCCGAGAGCGACCTGGCATGGATGGCGAGCTTTTCATTCGCAGCAAAAAGTTCGCGGCTTTTCTGTTCAAGCAGTCGTTCGGCGGCAAGCCTTGCGCGCCGTTCCCTGACCAGACGTTCCGTAAGATCCATGCTGCCCCAGCCGACACTTCTTGCCTTGTCCCGGGGGGCGGATACCACCGCACATCCGGTTTTCGCGACTACCCTCGCGCATCAAAGTGAACCAAGGCTTAACGCCGGAAGGGCATGGGTCTGCTTGCGTGCTTGGGCTGCGCCATGCGACACTCGCGCCAATCGGTCAGGGAGATTTTTCGATGCGGTGGTTTCTGAAAACGGCAGTTGCAGCGGCGGTTCTGGGCTGGTCGGGGATGGCCATCGCGCAGGATCTGATCCCCGAGCGGCGATTCGTCGTGACCCAGGACCAGGACCTGCCGGGGGGCGATGTCGCCTCGGTCTTCGACACCACCATCGAGGCCTGTGAACGCGCCTGCCTGACCAATGCGCGCTGCACGGCCTATGTGTTCAACACCTTGAACGGGTCCTGCTTTGTCAAGAACAGCCCCGGCGAAGGGGCGTTCTTCGCGGGGGCCTATTCGGCCTATGTGATCGAGGCGGAGGCTCCGGTCCGCGACGCGGCGAAGACCCGGCGCGGGGAGCTTGCGTTCCTGCCCGATTGGGACATCCAGCCGGCCTTCGATCAGGCGCTTGGGCTTGGGCGGCAGCATACGACGGGGCCGTGGAGTGCCGAGGAGCATCTTGCGGCGGCCCTTGAGGCCGAGGGGCGTGGCAACTGGGCCGAGGCGGCAGCCTTTACTGGGGCGGCGTTGAACCTGACGGATGACGCCGCCACCTGGGGCGACTTCGCGCGGCGGCAGCTGGAGGCCGGCAAGGCGGATGCGAACCAGTCGGGGTATTTCTTCAACCAGGCGTTCCTGTCGTCGATCAACGGCTACCTGCGGGCAGAGAACCCGGCTCTGCGGCATACGATCCTGGTGGTGATGGGCGAAGTGCTGGAGCGGAACGGGCGCGGGCGGGATACTGTGCAGGCCTTGCGCCTGGCGCAATCCTTGCAGGAGCGGGTGGATACGGCGGCGCTTCTGGACGATGCCATCGGGAAATACGGCTTCCGGATTGTCGAGACGCTGGTGCAGTCCGATCTGGCGCGGCCGCGGATCTGTGCGACGTTCTCCGAGGACCTCGTGGCGTCGGGTGTGGACTATTCCACCTTTGTGCAGCTGACCGAGCCGGGGCTGGTGGTGGAAAACGGTGGCTGGCGGCAGCTGTGCGTCGCCGGGATCGAACACGGCAAGCGCTATACGGTGACCTTCCGCGAGGGGCTTCCGGCGGCGGACGGGCAAGCGATGGCCAAGTCGGTCGAGATTGCGCAATACATCCGCGACCGGGCTCCGGGCGTGAAGTTCCCGGGCCGGGGTTATGTGCTGCCGAAGGCGGGCGACCCGGCGCTGCCGGTCGAGACGGTGAACACTGAAAAGCTGGACCTGACCCTGTTCCGCGTGACCGACCGGAACCTTTTGCGGTCGATCCAGGACTACTATTTCGGCGCGCCGATCAATGTCTATTCCGAGGAATACTTCGCCGACACCGTGGGCGAGAAGCTGTGGACTGGCACGGCCACGGTGGCGCAAGAAGTGAACAAGGACGTCACCACGCGCCTGCCCCTTGGCGAGGCGCTGACAGGCCTTCCGGCAGGCATCTACGCGCTGAAGGCAGCGGTGCCGGGGGTGGACCCCTACACCATTCCGCCGGGCTGGCAGTGGTTCGTGATTTCCGACCTTGGGGTCACCACGATGTCGGGGGTGGACGGGCTGCATGTGTTTGTCCGCTCGCTGGGCTCGGCAGAGGCCAAGGCGGGCGTCACGGTCGAGCTTCTGAACCGCGCCAATACCGTCCTTGGCTCGGCCACGACCGATGCGCAGGGCTATGCGGTGTTCGATGCGGGCCTGACGCGCGGTGCGGGCGGGTCAGCCCCGGCGATGGTGGTGGTCAAGGAGGGCGATCAGGACATCGCTTTCCTGTCGATGACCGATCCGGAATTCGACCTGTCGGACCGCGGCGTCGAAGGCCGCGAGGCCGCCCCGCCGGTGGACGTGTTCGTCACGACCGATCGGGGCGCCTATCGGGCGGGCGAAACGGTCTATATCACCGCTCTGGCACGGGACGCCGAACAGGCGGCGGTCGAGGGCCTGCCGCTGACGGCGGTCCTGTCGCGCCCGGACGGCGTGGAATACTCGCGCCAGCTGGTCGAGGATCAGGGCGCCGGCGGCCATGTGTTCGCGCTTCCCGTCGCGGGCAGCGCCCCGCGTGGCGTCTGGCGGCTGGAGCTGTTTGCCGATCTTGAGGGCAAGGCGCTGGCGTCGAAAACCTTCCTTGTCGAGGATTTCCTGCCCGAACGCATCGATTTCGACCTGACCATGGCGGATGACCCGCTGCTGGTAGGCCGCGACTCGGCGGTCGATCTGACCCTGGCTGCGCGCTATCTCTTCGGCGCACCGGGGGCCGGGCTTGCCGTCGAGGGTGAAGTGCTGCTGCGGGCCGCCGAGGGGCTGGAGGCGCATCCGGGCTTTGTCTTCGGGCGGCACGACCAGCCCTTCAGCGCCCAGATGGAAGCGTTGAACGGGGCCGAGACCGACGAGGCGGGCAATGCCGTCTTGCCGGTCTACCTGCCGCAGATCGAGGACCCGCATCGCCCGCTGGAAGCGCGGGTAACGGTGCGCGTGGCCGAAGGCTCGGGCCGCCCGGTGGAGCGTGAGGTGACGAAGACGGTCGCCTCGGCCGAGCCGATGATCGGGGTGAAGCCGCTGTTCGACGGAGTGGCCCCGGAAGGGGGCGAAGCGCGGTTCCAAATCATTGCCGTCGATGGCGATGCCATGGTCGGCCTGCCGGTGAAATGGACCGTGTCCCGCGTCGACTACGATTACCAGTGGTATCAAAGCTATGGGAACTGGAGCTGGGAGCCGGTGGTCAGTCGCGCCATCGTGGCCGAGGGGGAAAGCACTCTGGGTGCGGCCCCGGTCGAGGTTGCGGCGGATGTGACCTGGGGCACCTACGAGATCCTGGTCGAGCGTTCGGACGGCAGCAAGGCAGCGACGTCGCTGGAATTCTATGCGGGCTGGTATGCGCCTGCGGATGCCAGCGCCACGCCCGACACGCTGGAACTGTCGCTGGACAAGCCGGCCTACAAGCCCGGCGACACCGCGACCCTGCGGATCGTGCCGCGTGCGGCGGGGACGGCGCTGGTGACAGTGCTGTCGAACCGGCTGGTGGCGATGCAGGCGGTCGAGGTGAAGGAAGGCGAGAACCTGATCCAGCTTCCCGTGACCAATGAATGGGGCGCGGGGGTCTATGTTACGGCCTCGGTCCTGCGGCCGATGGATGTGGCGGCGGGCCGGAACCCAGCGCGGGCCTTGGGGCTGACCCATGCCAGCATCGATCCCGGTGCCCGGGCCTTGTCGGCTGTGGTCGAGGTTGCGGCCGAGGCCGCCCCGCGCGGGCCGCTGGACGTGGCAGTCAAGGTCGACGGGGTGGCGGCGGGCGAGACGGCCTATGTCACCATCGCGGCGGTGGACGTGGGCATCCTGAACCTGACAGGGTTCGAGGCCCCTGATCCGCAAGGCCATTACTTCGGCCAGCGGCGTCTGGGCGTTGGCATCCGCGACATCTATGGCCGTCTGATCGACGGGCTGAATGGCGCGACCGGGGAAGTGCGGTCGGGCGGTGACGCAGGCGCACAGGCGCGGCTGCAGGCCCCGCCCCCCACGGAAGAGCTGGTGGCCTATTTCACCGGGCCGGTGACGGTGGGTGCTGATGGCTATGCACGGGCGTCGTTTGACCTGCCGTCGTTCAACGGCACGGTTAAGGTGATGGCCGTCGCCTGGTCGAAGACGGGGGTCGGGCAGGCGTCGGCGGATGTGCTGGTGCGCGATCCTGTCGTCGTGACGGCCTCGGTGCCGCGCTTCCTGTCGCCGGGGGATACCAGCCGCCTTCTGCTGGAAATCGTCCACGCGACAGGGCCTTCGGGCCGGATGAGCCTGGACGTGGCGGCCAATGGGCTGACGCTTGGCGAGGTGCCTTCCGGCTTTGACCTTGGCGACAAGGCCAAGGCGGTGTTCGAGGTGCCAGTGACGGCGGGCGGGGTCGGTATCCAGACCATCGACATCAGCCTGACCACTCCGGACGGCAAGGTGTTGAAGAAGACGCTGACCGTGCCGGTGCAGGTGAACGACCCGGAGGTCGCGAAGATTTCTCGTCTGGAACTGGCAAGCGGTCAGAGCTTTACCTTCGACGGAAACGTCTTTGCCGGGCTGGTCGAAGGATCAGGCAAGGCGACCATGGCGGTGGGGCCCTTGGCGCGGCTGAATGCGCCGGGGCTTCTGGCGGCCCTGGACCGCTATCCCTATGGCTGCACCGAGCAGATGACCTCGAAGGCGCTGCCGCTTCTGTACTTCGATGAGGTGGCGCGGGTGATGGATCTGAAGGGTGCGGCGGATATCCAGAAGCGCATCGACGAGGCGGTGGTCGAGATCCTGGCGAACCAGTCCTCGACTGGCGGCTTCGGGCTGTGGGGACCCGATCAGGGTGACTTCTGGCTGGACGCCTATGTCACGGACTTCCTGAGCCGGGCGAAGGCGCAAGGGTATCAGGTGCCGGACATCGCCTTCCGGAACGCGCTGGCGAACCTGCGCAATCAGGTGAACTACGCGCCGGACTTCTCGGCTGAGACCAATGGCGGGGGTGAGGCTTTGGCCTATGCGCTGATGGTGCTGGCGCGCGAAGGCGCGGCGGCGGTGGGCGATCTGCGCTATTATGCCGATGTGAAGGGCGAGGATTTCTCGACCCCCATCGCGATGGCGCAACTGGGCGCGGCGCTGGCGTCTTATGGCGATCAGGCGCGGGCCGATGCGATGTTCAGCAAGGCCTCGGCGAAGATGCAGTCGCTGGAGCCGGAGGTGGGCCAGGTCTGGCGGGTGGACTATGGCACACGCTATCGCGACGCGGCGGCATTGCTGACGCTGGCGGTGGAGTCCGGGTCGCAGGCGGTGGACCGCGAGGCGCTGACCGACCGGATTGCGACGACGGCCACCAACCTGTCGACGCAGGAAGCAACCTGGGCGCTTCTGGCGGCGAATGCGCTGATCGACCGGCCGGGGGCGGAGGGCATCACGATCGACGGTCAGCCTGCCGATGGGCCTTTGGTGCGCGTGCTGGATGCGGGCGCGGTGGCCCCCGTGGTGGTGAAGAACGACGGTCCGGATACGACCGTCACTGTCACCACCTATGGCGTGCCGTCGGACCCGGAACCGGCGGGGGGCAATGGCTATGCGATCACACGGACCTACTATTCGATGACAGGTGAGGAGGTCGCACTGGACAGCGTGGCAGCCGGGACGCGGCTGGTGACGGTTCTGGAGGTCACTCCGTTCAGCTATGGCGAGGCGCGGCTGATGGTCAGCGACCCACTTCCGGCAGGGTTCGAGATCGACAACCCGAACCTGATGTCGGCGGGGTCCACGTCCGAGCTGTCGTGGCTGGACAGTCTGCAGGACGTCCAGCATTCCGAGTTCCGGCAGGACCGTTTCCTGACGGCGGTGGACTGGTCGTCGGATCAGCCGTTCAAGCTGGCCTATGTGGTCCGCGCGGTCAGCCCGGGCACCTTCCACCACCCGGCGGCATCGGTCGAGGACATGTACCGCCCCGACTTCCGCGCGCGGAGCGAGACGGGTGAGCTGACGATCACGCCGTGAGGGAGGGGGCGCCTCTTGCACGACAGAGGACTGCGCCCTCCCTCGGGTGGGCGCAGTGACGGTGGAGGGAGGCACTATATGGTGCAACCTCTCCCACCGAAGTTCGGGTGACTGACATTGCAAAAGCGCCCTCCCAAGGGGGAGGGAGGGCGCGGTCCGGCGGCCTTCGGCCTTGATTCCGGACCAGGAAGGAGTGGTCTGATCGTGCGCGCGCGCTGGTTCATCGTCCTTGCCCTCGGCCTCTGGCTTTCCGCCCTGGGCCGGGACCGCTTTGATGCCTGGATCGACGCGACGATCCTGCCGCCTGTGGTGGTGGAAACCTCAGTCGAAGTGCTGGACCGCGATGGAGATCTCCTCCGCGCCTATACCGTGGCCGATGGCCGCTGGCGGCTGGCCCTGCCGCCCGACAAGGTGGACCCGGTCTATCTGCGGATGCTGCTGGCCTATGAGGACAAGCGGTTCCGCGACCATTCCGGGGTTGACCCGCGGTCGATGCTGCGGGCAGTCTTGCAGGCCGCGTGGAACGGGCGCGTGGTGTCGGGCGGATCGACGCTGACGATGCAGGTCGCGCGGCTTCTGGAAGACGGCACGACCGGCGAGGTTGGCGGCAAGCTGCGGCAGATGCGGGTGGCGCTGGCGTTGGAGCGGCGGCTGTCGAAAGACCAGATCCTGCAGCTATACCTGCACCTCGCCCCCTTCGGCGGGAACCTGGAAGGTGTGCGCGCGGCCTCGATCAGCTACTTTGGCAAAGAGCCGCGCCGCCTCACCCCAGCCGAGGCGGCGCTGTTGGTGGCCATCCCGCAAAGCCCCGAAAACCGCCGTCCCGACCGTGCTGCCGACCGGGCAGAGGCCGCGCGGAACCGGGTGCTGGCGCGCGCGGTCAAGGAGGGGGTGATCGACGCAGACGAGGCGAAGGCCGCCCTGCGCGAAGAGGTACCGGGCATCCGCAAGCCCTTTCCAGCCCTTGCCCCGCATCTGGCGGATCGCGCGCGAACGGACCAACCGACCGCGCCAAGCCACAGGCTGACAGTGGACGGCGACTTGCAGAAAAAGCTGGAAGCCCTGGCGCTGGAGGCGGTGGAAGGGCGCGGCGATCAGCTGCAGGTGGCGATCCTGGTGGCCGACCATGCCTCGGGCGAGATTCTCGCCAGCGTGGGGTCGGCCGGATATCAGGCGGACCTGCGGCAAGGGTTTGTCGACATGACGCAGGCGCTGCGCAGCCCGGGATCGACGCTGAAACCGCTGGTCTATGCGCTGGCCTTTGACGAAGGGCTTGGTCACCCGGAAACGATGATCGACGACAAGCCGATGAGCTTTGGCGCCTATGCGCCGCAGAACTTCGACAAGCTTTACCTTGGCACGATCCGGATGCGCGAGGCTTTGCAGCTGTCACGCAACATCCCCGTGGTGGAACTGACCGATGCCTTGGGGCCGGCCAAGCTGATCTCGGCGATGCAGAAGGCCGGGATGAAGCCGGTCTTCCCGGGTGATCAGCCGGGGCTGGCGATTGCCCTGGGCGGCGTCGGGGTGACGCTGTCGGACATGGTCCAGCTTTATGCGGCCATCGCGCGGGGGGGCGTGACGCGGCCCCTGTCCTGGCGGCTGGATGCCGAGGTGCCGGAGGGGCAGCGCGTGGTCTCGGAAGTCGCGGCCTGGGAAGTGGGGGATATCCTTGCGGGCCTTGCGCCGCCGCCGGGCGCGCCATCGAACCGGCTGGCCTACAAGACGGGGACCTCCTACGGACACCGCGACGCTTGGGCGCTCGGCTTCGATGGAAGTCACGTCATCGGGGTGTGGATGGGCCGGGCGGATGGCACGCCGGTGCCGGGGGCCTTCGGGGCGGATGTGGCGGCCCCGGTGCTGTTTCAGGCCTTCAACCGGCTGAAGGGCAAGCTTGATCCGCAACCTGCCGCCCCGGCCTCGACCCTGCTGGTCGCCAATGCCGAGTTGCCGCAACCCTTGCAGCGCTTCCGGTCGCGCCTTGCAGCCTTCGAGGCCGCGGCGGATGCCCCTGCGGTGGCCTTCCCGCCGGACGGGGCAGAGGTGGAACTGCTGCCCGCAGGGTTGAAGGTGCGGGTGACCGGCGGGACGGCGCCTTTCACTTGGCTGGCGGATGGCGTGCCGGTGATCGTCGCGCTGAGCGAACGCGAGGCGATGCTGGCGATGCCGGGCGTGGGGTTCGTCACGCTCAGCGTAATCGACGCCGAGGGGCGGTCGGACCGGGTGCAAGTGCAGGTGCGCTGACGGGCCTGCGAGTGGACTGCCGCGCCGATCTTGCGTAGGTCTGCGTATCGTCCCGAAATCCTGTGAGACCCCGTGATGCCTATTGCCCGTCGAATTGTCCTGTCCAGCGACCATGCTGCGATTGCGCTGCGTCAGACTATTGCCACCCATATTTCCGCGAAGGGCTGGGAGGTGCTGGACATCGGCCCGACCTCTCCGGAAAGCACGCATTACCCCATGCACGGAGAAGCTGCCGCGCGGCGTGTGGCCTCGGGCGAGTGCGACCTGGGGATCATCCTGTGCGGCACTGGGCAAGGGATCATGATGGCCGCCAACAAGGTGCGCGGTATCCGCTGTGGTGTCTGTTCCGACACGTTTTCGGCCCGGATGATCCGGATGCACAACGACGCCAACATGCTGTCACTCGGCGCCCGCGTGGTGGGCGAGGGTCTGGCGCTGGAGATTGTCGATGCTTTCCTTGAGGCCGGGTTCGAGGGTGGCCGCCATGCCGCGCGCGTTGCGATGATCGACGACCTAGCAGGCTGAAACCGGGCACCGGAGTTTTCGAAAACTCCGGACCGGAGCCTTTGAAGGCTCCGGCGCGATTTCTTCGAAGAAATCGCCTAGGCGCGTTCGATGGCCAGCGCGATGCCCTGACCGCCGCCGATGCACATGGTGACAAGGGCGGTGCGGCCCCCGGTGCGTTCCAACTCGTGCAGGGCCTTCACGACAAGCATCGCGCCGGTTGCCCCGACCGGATGGCCAAGCGCAATCGCCCCGCCGTTCGGGTTCACGCGGGCTGGGTCGAGGTCCAACGCGCGGGAGACAGCGAGGGCCTGCGCGGCAAAGGCCTCGTTTGATTCCACGACGTCGAAGCTGCCGGGCTTGATCCCCAGCTTGTGGCACAGGGCCTGCACGGCCGGGATCGGACCCAGGCCCATCACTTTCGGGTCCACACCCGCCAGCGCATAGCCCATGATCCGGGCGCGGGAGCCCTTGGCGTTGCGCGACAGGACCAAGGCCGCGGCTCCATCGTTGATCCCCGAGGCGTTGCCAGCAGTGACCGTGCCGTCCTTCTGGAAGGCGGGGCGAAGGCCAGCCAAAGCCTCGGCACTGGTGGATTTCGGGTGTTCGTCGGTGGCAAAGGTGACCGGTCCCTTCTTGCCGCCGATCTCGATTGGCACGATCTGATCGGTGAACCTTCCCTCTGCGATGGCGCGGGCGGCGCGGGTCTGGGATTCGAGCGCGAAGGCATCCTGATCCTCGCGGGTGATCCCATGTGCGGCGGCAACATTCTCGGCTGTGACCCCCATGTGGCCGGTGCCGAAGGGGCAGGTCAGCGCGCCGGTCATCATGTCCAAGGCACGCGTGTCGCCCATCTTCTGCCCGAAGCGGGCGGCGGGCAGGATGTAGGGCGAGCGGCTCATGCATTCGGCCCCCCCAGCGAGGGCCAGTTCGGCGTCGCCCAGCATCAGCGCCTGGACAGCCGACACGATGGCTTGCGCGCCGGACCCACAAAGCCGGTTCACGTTCAATGTGGGGGTGGTTTCGGGGATGCCCGCGTTCATCGCCATGACGCGCGACAGATACATGTCGCGGGGTTCGGTGTTGATCACATGGCCCATGACGACCTGGCCGATCTGTGCCCCCTCGACCCCTGCGCGCGCCAAGGCGGCCTTCGCGGCATGGGTGGCGATGTCGATGGGCGGCATCTGGGCAAGCGCGCCGCCGAAGCTGCCGATGGCAGTGCGGGCGGCAGAGAGGATGTGGATTTCGGTCATGGGGTCCTCCGGCATTTTTCGCAGCATGCACCAAAGCGGCGATCGATGCGCGGCGACGTCGCGTCACAGGCGGCATTGACAGTGCCTGGGCGGCGGGGGAAGTCAGACGGGTCAGCAGGAGAGCGATGTGAAAGACCTGATCCGGGCCCATGCCGGGCTGTTGTTTGCCGGAGTGGCAACCTTTGTGATGATGGGTGCGGGGCAGGCGCTGTTCGGTCCAGCGCTGCCGGTCTATGTCCGCAGCTTTTCGTTGAGCGAAGGCGAGGCGGGGCTGTTCGTGGCGCTTCTTTGGGTCGGCTGCTTCCTGGGCGTCGGGCTGATGTATCGCATGGGCGCGGTGATCGGGCCCCGGCATGCCGTGGCGGCCATGGCGCTGGGGGCGGGCGGGATGGCGGCAAGCCCGGTCTGGCCGCTGACGTTGGCAGGTGGTGTCATCTTCGGCATGGGCTATGGGATGGCGACCGCGGTCTTCAACCCGCGCGTGATGCGGGCGTTCGGGACGACGGGGCCGTCGATGCTGAGCCTGCTGAACGCGACATTCGGGGTGGGGGCGATTGCAGCCCCCCTTGTCTTCGTCTGGCTTGGCAGCGATCCGGCCTGGGCCTTCGGGTTGGTCGCGGCGCTGCTTCTGGCTACTTGGGTCTTTTCCGGGCCTGCGGGTCGGGAAGGGGTAGCACCCCAGGGCGAGGTCAAGGCCTTCCGCCCGCATTGGGGGATCCTGGTGTTCGGGGCCGTCGCGATCGGGATGGAGGCCAGCCTTGCCGGTCTCGGACCCACGGCGCTGATCCGCACTGGAATGGCGGAAGAGCGGGCGTCAGAACTTTTGAGCGCCTTCTTCGTCGTGTTCCTGCTGGCGCGTGTCGGGCTGATCTTCATTGCGCACCGGGTTCAGCCTTTCGTGCTTTACACTGCGGCGGTCGGATCGGCGGCCATCTTCGCGCTGGGGGCAGTCTTTATTGCGCCGGGGCCGTTCTTCGTGGCGATGGGGGCCTCGACCGGGGTGTTCTTCCCGGGGTTCTATGTGACGGCCGCTGGCAAGATGGGCGAGGATATCCGGGTGCCCCCGACGATCGTCGCTTCGGGTCTGGTCGGCGCAATCACCGCGCCGCTGATCCTTGCGCCCCTGAGCGCGAGCCTGGGCGAGCGGGGGTTCTTCGTTCTGGTAGCGGGGATATTGGTCGCCGTCAGTGTGGCAGCCCTTGCCAGTCTGCGCCGGATGCGGGTGTAGCGGCGAATTTTCGACGAAAATTCGGGCTTTAGCGTCCGGCCTGCCAGGTGGCGATCCATTCCAGCGGGTAGAGCAGCATGAGCACGTTCAGCGCCAGCCCGTCGCGGATGATCCACATGGTCACCCCCTCGAACAGGAGGATCAGCGCCACCGTCACCCAGACCGGCAGTCGCGCGGCTAACCAGAAGCCAATGATCATCGCGATGACGTCGAACACCGTGTTGATGACGCTGTCGCCATAATAATCCAGCGAGATCGTCACGGTCCGGTAGCGTTCGATCACCGCATCCGAATTCTCGAGGATCTCCCAGGCGCATTCGACCAGCGTGGCGATGGAAAGCCGCCAGCCGAAGCTGAGCCGCCGTGCCACCAGCCAGAGCGCCCCGTAGAACAGGAAACCGTGGATGATGTGGCTGGGCGTGTACCAGTCCGTCAGGTGCTGCGAGTTTTCGGCGCTGACCACCTGCCCGTGCCAGAGGCTGACATAGCCGCATTTGCAAATCGGCTCTCGACCGATCCACAACAGGTAGGCGGCCGTAAGCAGGATGATCCCGAGGGTGATCAGGATCGGGGTGAGGCGGTTCTGGGCGCTGGGTGTCATGTGCGGCAGGGGATCACGGCCCACGACGCTGGTAAAGTGCGGTATACCGGAGGCGAGAAACTTGCGACCCGCTGTGGCAGTGGTGCAGGAGGTAGCGATGGACGAAAAGAACCCCTGGCGCTTTGGCCCGACGCGGGGCGAGCTGTGGTTCTGGCTTTGGACCAGCCTTGGGGGCTTTGGCTTGATGGCAGTGGCTCTGGTCGTGCGGGGCATCCCGGAAGGCCCGGCCATTGCCGAGGTTGTCGGACTTGCGACGGTGGTTTTCGGCTATCTTGGTGGCCGGTCGGTCAAGCGGCTGATCCGACGCGAGCACCCCTGATTTTATCAGGCGCTCTGGAACAGAAGCGGGGATGGTCCGGGCAATTTCTTGCGGCCATGCGGGGTGAGGAGGGCCGCCTGACGCCCTTCGATCACCACGGCAGAGAGCGGTCCGCCATAGGCGGCACTGCTGTCGATGTTCACGCGATTGCCGTAATGCGTCGCGTGGTCGATGGCGGTGTGGCCGTGGACGACGAGAGGACCGAAGCTTTGCACCTCGATCAGGAAGGCGTCGCGAATCCAGACGAGGTCGGTCTCGGCTTGCTGGTCCAAGGGCACGCCTGGGCGCAGGCCTGCGTGGACGAAGACGCAGTCGCCAGCAAAATGCATCGTCGGCAGGTTGGCCAGAAAGTCGCGATGGGCCTGCGGGACAGCGGCAAGCGCGTCGGCATGGACCTTGGGGATCGGGCGGTCCGCAGCCTTGGCGACACCGTAGGAGGCAAGCGTGGCAGGCCCGCCGAGCTTTGGGTGGAGCCAGCCAAGATCGGCGCGTAGGCCCGGTTCTTGCTCGGTGGGGTCGTTCAGGAATCGGGCGAACATCCGGTCGTGGTTGCCCTTGAGGACCACCCAGTCCTCACCCTGCGCCTGGCCCTGCATCAGGTGGTCGATGACGCCGCGGCTGTCAGGGCCCCGGTCGACAAGGTCGCCGATGTGGATCACCTGGCCGCCTCCGTGCTGCGCCATGTCATTGGCGATCAACTCATGGGCGGCCTTCAGGAGGCCGAGGTGCCCGTGAATGTCACCGATGGCGTAGACGTGCATGCGTCGGACCCTTTAGCTGACCTTGGAGGGTTTCATATCCTCCGCGATCCATTGGATACTTGAACCAATGGCGCAAACCACTGGAACACCCCGTGGAGTATTTGGGAAAAGTGCAAGCTGCAAGACAGGTTCAGCCGGCTTCGGGGTCGGGCAACATGCGGTAGCTGTCGAAGCCGATGTCGCCGGACCAGCGCCACATCGCGAGAAAGCCATCAGGTCCGGCGCGCATGGCGTGGGGCAGGTTCGGCGGATGGTGGATGGCCTCGCCCGGGTTCAGGGGAAAGCGGTCATCCCCGGCCTGCCAGAAGGCCGTGCCCGCGAGGATCGTGTAGGTCTCGGCCGCGTTGTGCGCATGCAACGGGTAAGTGCTGCCCGGGGCCTGATAGAAGAGGCCAAAAAGGAGGCCGTCGGACGGGATTGGCGCGCCGGGGCCGAGGAGCGTGACGACGGACTTGATCGCACGGAGTTCGGTGGGCTGGCGGGAGGCGATGGGGCTGTCTTGCCACGCGAGGAAAGAGTGGGCGTCGTGGATCAGTTTTGCGGCTGGATGGGCGCCGGTCAGCGCTGCCGTTTGCAGGATGCCCGGCGACAGAGCGGAGTGCGGCTGGGCTGGTAAGTCAGTTTCGGCCCCGGCGCGCAAGGCGCCGGCGGTGGCCTTTGCCTCGGGGCGCGGCTCGGTCGCGGTGAGGTCGGCGAGTGCCGTGAGGAGCGGAGAGAGGATCATGGGGCCTCGGCCAGGCGGGGTGCCCGGCCGAGGCAGGATTGGTCAGGCGACGTCGAACTGCAAGGCCTTGACCTGAGAGAACATGCCGGTGCCTTCCAGCGTCTCGATCACCTTCGGGTCGATCTGCTGGTCAAGGTAAAGGATAGCGATCGCGTCCTGGCCGACGCCCGACCGGCCCAGGGTGAAGTTCGCGATGTTGACGTTGTTCTTGCCCATGGTCATGCCGAGAAGGCCGATGATGCCGGGCACGTCCTCGTTCGTGGTGTACAGCATGTGAGCGCCAATCTCGGCATCGATGTTGATGCCCTTGATCTGGATGAAGCGCGGCTTGCCATCGCTGAAGCAGGTCCCGGCGACCGACCGTTCGCGCTTGTCGGTGACCATTGTGACCTTGATGTAGGCGTCGAACACACCGGTCTTTTCCTGCCGGGTGGTGGAGATCTGGATGCCCTTTTCCTTGGCCACCACGGGGGCGGAGACAAGGTTCACGTCCGGGTTCTGGGTCTTGAGGACCCCCGCGATCACCGCCTGGTTCAACGCGGCGAGGTTCATTTCGGCGACCGAGCCGTCATAGAGGATGTTGATCGCCTTGATCGGCTCG